>CAYYBI010000510.1:0-3427 GCA_964469835.1 uncultured Rhodospirillaceae bacterium | reverse complement strand
CCGAACTTGACCGGCGTCAGGGCCAGCCCGCGCCGTATGTGCCGGTTGCCGGCGTTGAATTCCCTGATCGCCCGGCTGCGGTCACGGTATCGGGATTTCTCTTCCAGCTGACTTACGACCTCGCCGACGACGCAATCCTCTACGGTCTGGTGATAGGGCGTGACGTCACGGCCCGCACCGCCGTAAAAATTCGCCTTGCGGACCTCCAGCGGGTCCTTGCCCAGCGCGTAGGCGATTTCCTCCATGACGCGTTCGCCGGCGACCATGCCCTGTGGCCCGCCGAACCCGCGGAAGGCGGTGTTGGAGCAGGTGTTGGTCTTCAGCGGCAGCGACGTCATGCGCGCCGCCTCGTAATAATAGGCGTTGTCGGCGTGGAATAGCGCGCGGTCGGTCACCGGGCCCGACAGGTCGGCGGAAAAGCCGCAGCGTGCGGCGAATGTGAATTCCGCACCCTTGACGCGCCCGTCATCGTCGAACCCGATGCGGTAGTCGGCCTCGAAATCATGGCGCTTGCCGGTGAGAATCATGTCGTCGTCGCGGTCCGGACGGAACTTCACCGCGCGGCCGGTTTTCTTCGCGGCCAGCGCCGCGATCGCGGCGAACAGATTGCCCTGCGTCTCCTTGCCGCCGAAGGCCCCGCCCATGCGGCGCACCTCGACCGTGACCGCGTTGGAGGACGCACCCAGCACCTGGGCAACCATATGCTGGATTTCGGAGGGGTGCTGGGAGGAGACATGGACGAGCACATCGTCGTCCTCACCGGGGATAGCCATAGCGATCTGGGTTTCCAGATAGAAATGCTCCTGCCCGCCGATTTCCATACGGCCCTCGATGCAATGCGGTGCGGTCTCGATGGCGGCGGCCGCGTCGCCGCGGGTCAGCGTCAGGGGCTCGGTCACGAGCTCGGCCTTGCTCCGTGCCGCCGCGATATCCAGCACCGCGGGCAGGTCCTCGTATTCGACCTCGACCAGCCGCGCCGCGCGGCGCGCCTGGGCACGGCTTTCGGCGATCACCGCGAACATGGCCTGGCCATGGAACTGGACGGCACCGTCGGCGAACACGGGCTCGTCATTAAGGCGGGTCGGACTGATGTCGTTGACACCGGGGATGTCCTCGGCGGTCAGCGCCAGCACGACTCCTGGTGCCGCGCGCACCTTCTCGAGGTTCATAGAGACGATGCGCGCATGGGCGCGCTCGCTCAGTCCGGGATAGGCATGCAGCAGGCCGTCCGGCGCCGGCATGTCGTCGATATAGACGGCCTCGCCAGCGACATGCTTATGGGCGCTGTCGTGGCGGTGTGCCTCGCGGACACCACCGGCGATGCGCTCTGTCCCGGCGTCGTCATGCATGGGCCAATTTCCCTTCGCCGGCCAGCCGGATCGGCGCGCCCGGCCCGGATGTTTCTGCATGGAACTTCCGCAGCAGGTTTTTTGCCACCGTCATGCGATACCGGGCTGACGCACGCCAGTCGTCGATCGGCGCATAATCCTGTTCCATCGCGGCCAGGGCGGCATCGATCGTCTCCCCGGTCCAGCGTTTCCCGGTCAGTGCGGCCTCGGTCGCCGTGGCGCGTTTCGGGATCGCCGCCAGGCCGCCGAAGGCGATGCGGATATCCGCGACGGAGCCGTCTTCGAGCCGTAGCCGGAAGGCGCCGCAGGCCGCCGAAATGTCCTGATCGAAGCGTTTGCTGATCTTGTAGCAGCGGAATTCCCCGCCTGGTGGCAGTTTCGGCAGCACTACATATTCGACGAACTCGCCGGGGCGGCGGTCCTGCTTGCCATAATCGATGAAGAAGTCCTCCAGCGGCATGGTCCGGCGCTCGTCACCCAACCGCAACCCGAGCGTCGCATCGGCGGCGATCAGCGCCGGCGGCGAGTCGCCGATCGGCGATGCGTTGGCGATATTGCCGCCGATCGTGCCCATGTTTCGCACTTGCAGGCCGCCGATGCGGCGGATCAGCTCGCCGAAATCGGGATAATGCGCGGCGATAACGGACGACGCCTCGTCATAAGTTGCGCCGGCGCCGATGGTTATCGCGTCATCCGCTTCCGTGATCCGCCGCAATTCCTCGACCCGCCCGATATGAACGGCGGGCGCGATGTCGCGAAGCTGTTTGGTGACCCAAAGCCCCACATCGGTGGCGCCGGCCACGATACGGGCCTCGGGATTCTCCACCAGAATATCGGCCAAGCCGTCGATATCGACGGGGGAATACAGTTTTCTGCCCGCGGACCCGACGCAAACGGTCTCGTTGTCCGACAGGTTTCCGAGTCGCTCGAGGGTTTGTGCCTCGCGCGCGGCGAACCGATCGTTCGCTGCCGGGCCCTCCTCGTACATCCGCCTCGCGGCCGCCGCGATCGGCGCATAGCCGGTGCAGCGGCAGAGATTGCCGGCCAGCGCGTCGTCGATGCGCTGGTCCGTGGGTTCCTCCCCGTTGCGGTAAAATGCGAACAGAGACATCACGAAGCCGGGCGTGCAGAAACCGCACTGTGAGCCATGGCAGTCCACCATGGCCTGTTGCACCGGATGAAGCGTGCCGCCGGGGCCTTTCAGGTCCTCCACGGTGAGGAGCTGACAGCCATCCAGCATTGGCATGAAGACAATACAGCCATTGACCGCGCGGTAGGACAGGCCTCCATTTTCCGGCCGCGCGATCACCACCGTGCAGGCGCCGCAGTCGCCCTCGGCGCAACCCTCCTTGGTTCCGGTACGTCCCTTTTCCAGCCGCAGCCAGTCCAGAACCGTCATCGTCGGATCGATGTCCCTCAATTCGATGGTCGCGTCGCCGAGCAGGAACTGGATTTGATCGCGCACGGTTTCAGTCCCCGCCGGCCTCAGCTTCCACGGTAAGTGGAATAGCCAAAGGGCGATATCAAAAGGGGCACGTGGTAATGCTGGCCCGCCGCCGACACGCCGAACCGGACAGCCACCTTGCCGAGGAACGGCGGCGAAGGCAGGTCGACGCCCGCTTCCGCAAAATAATTGTCCACATGGAACAGGATCTCATATTCACCCGGTGCGAGCTCATCGCCGCCCAGCAATGGCTCGTCGCAGCGCCCGTCGCCGTTGGTGTGCACGGTCTTGAGCGCGGCGCGATCCTCTCCCGACAGCCGGTAGAGATCGATGCGCAGCCCCGCGCCGGGTTTGCCGGACATCGTGTCGAGCACATGCGTGGTGAGTCGTCCGCCCGCCATCTCACGTTCCTCCGAGAAACATGGCGGACCCTGGCAACATGCCTTGGACTCTCATCGGGTAAGCCCGCCCTGAATTTTCTTCTTTTTGGTCTTATGGAACCAAGATACATGCGACGGATACCGCCGCAAACAACTCTTCTCGCGAAGGACCTTCAAAAATTACTGAAAAACAGAAGCCGGGCATTGACTGTATTATAATACCGGTTGCCGCGTGCGGTGGCCAAAGCGAGAGG
>CAYYBI010000509.1:0-18221 GCA_964469835.1 uncultured Rhodospirillaceae bacterium | reverse complement strand
CAACCTGCCCTACAATATTTCAACGGTTCTGCTGATCCGGTGGCTGCGCGATGCCGCGGCTTTTCACAGCATGACATTGATGTTCCAAAAGGAGGTCGCAAATCGGCTGGTCGCGGCACCGGGAACGTCCGAATTCGGCCGGCTTTCGGTAATGGCGAACTGGCTTTGCGAAACCCGGATCTGTTTGAACCTACCGGCCCGCGCCTTCACGCCGCCGCCTAAGGTCGACTCAAGCGTTGTCCAATTTTCGCCCCGACCATCCCCCGATCCCGCCACTTGGGAGGCCATGGAAACCGTCGTCGCGGCCGCATTCGGACAGCGGCGCAAAATGTTGCGCAGCGCGTTGAAGACCTTGAGGATGGACCCGATGCCGCTGCTGGCGGCAGCGGATATAGACCCGACCGCGCGGGCGGAAACCTTGACGATCAGCCAATTCGCGGCGCTGGCGCGCGCCTTTAGCGCCCCGAACGCAACCCCTTAACGAACTCACCCAATCCGATCATCCGTTCACGGCGCAGCCGCTCGGCCGCGAGGATCGCCGTAACATTGCGGACGCTTTCCTCGATATTGCGATTCACGATTATGTAGTCGTATTCCGCATAGTGGCTCATCTCGTCCGATGCCTTGCTCATCCGCCGCGCCACCACTTCCGGCGGATCCTGCGCCCGTTTCTTCAGCCGGCGTTCCAAATCCACGGTCGACGGCGGCAAGATAAACACGCTGACCAAATCCTCGCCTGCCTTCTCCTCGATCTGCTGCGTGCCTTGCCAGTCGATGTCGAACAGCACGTCTTGGCCACTATCAAGCGCTTCCATGACCGGCGTCGCCGGCGTGCCATAATAATTGTCGAAGACCTTCGCGTATTCGAGCAGTTCCCGGCGGTTCACCATCAGATTGAAATCCGCCACATCGACGAACCGGTAATCCCGTCCCGCCACCTCGCCCGGCCGTTTGGGCCGTGTGGTGACGGATACCGACATGGTAATCCCTGAATCCCGGGCCAGAATTTCGCGGGAAATCGTGGATTTTCCGGCGCCCGACGGCGACGAAAGCACCAGCATCAGCCCGCGCCGGGAAATCGCGTCGAAATCGCTGCTCACACTCATTCCAGATTTTGAACCTGCTCGCGGAATTGCTCGACAGTCGCCTTCATGTCGAGACCCACCCGGGTCAAATCGACATCGTTCGATTTCGAGCAAATCGTGTTCGCTTCGCGGGTCATCTCCTGACACAAAAAATCCAGCCGCCGGCCGATTGCCCCGTCTCCCCCGAGCAGTTCGCCTGCCGACGCGATATGGGACGAGAGCCGGTCGAGCTCTTCGCGAATGTCGCCTTTCACGGCGAGGACCGCGAGCTCCTGGGCCAAACGCTCTTCGGGCAAGGTCGGAACCGCATCGAGCAATTCCTTGAGTTGCGCGGTCCAACGCTCCTTGACCTTTTCCGGCCGCAGCGATTCAACCGACGCCGCCTCCGCACGCAGCGCTTCAAGGTCGGCGAGCTGTCCCGACAGGACCACCGCCAGGCGACCGCCTTCTTCCTGGCGGGCTTCGGCCAGCGCATCCAGCGCCTCGTCCAGCGACCGGGCCATGCCGTCCAACCGGGCGGCGACTTCTTCCTCGGATTCCGGCGTGTCGACCGCCTCGACCACGCCGCGCACCGCCAGCAAGGCCTCGATGCGCGGTGCGTCGGGCGACACCCGCCCCTGATACCGGCGCGCTTCCTCAACCAGCATGTCGAGCAGGTCGCTGTTGATGCGCATCGGGACTTCCGATTGTGCCGTCCCGGTTCGGCTCAGGCCGAGGTTCAAGGAAAATGCGCCTCGTTGAAACCGCTTGGAAATTGCTTCGCGGACGACAATATCGAGCTTTTCGTGGCCCTGCGGCGCGCGGAACCGGATATCGCGGGAGCGCGCATTCACGCTCTTAACTTCCCAGCTCCATTGCCAGGACCCGTGTTGTCCGCCGGCCCGGGCAAATCCTGTCATACTGGCAACGGCCAAAAAAATACTCCTTCAAGAAAACTTGCAGCTGAGGCGAGACATTTTCGCGCCGCACTATATCCTGCTCCCCGTGACGCAACAACAATCGCACAGTATCCCCGACCCATGACCGTACGCGTTCCCGCACCGCCGCAATCGATCCTGATCACCGGCGCATCCAGCGGCATCGGCGAAGCGCTCGCCCTCGCCTACGCCGTGCCGGGTGTCCGGCTTGCGTTGAGCGGCCGTCACCGAAGCCGGCTGGACGCCGTCGTCGAAAAATGCCGGCACCAAGGCGCGATCGCCGAAGGCCGGACCATCAACGTCACCGACTGCGACGCCATGCAGGGCTGGATTCAGTCGGTCGAGCATGCGGGCCCGCTCGATCTGGTGATCGCCAATGCGGGAATATCGGCCGGCACATCGGGGGGCGGCGAAGCGGAACGCCAGGTGCGCCTGATCTTCGACACCAACCTGACCGGAACGCTGAACACCGTGCTTCCGGCCATCGAAGCGATGCGCACGCGCCGTCGCGGTCAGATCGCCGTCATGAGTTCGGCCGCCGGGTTTCGCGGATTTCCGGGCGCGCCCAGCTATAGCGCCAGCAAGGCCGCGGTGCGTATCTACGGCGAGGCACTGCGCGGCATGCTCGATCAGGACGGTATCAGCGTCTCGGTGATCTGCCCCGGCTTCGTCCGCAGCCGGATTACCGCAGCGAACCGTTTTCGTATGCCGTTCCTGATGGACGCCGACCGGGCCGCGGCGATCATCCGGCGCGGTTTGGCAAAAAACAAGTCGCGGATCGCCTTCCCTTGGCCGACCTATTTCGCCTCGTGGTTGACCGGCGCCCTGCCGCCCGGTTTGACGGACGTGTTTTTCCGCAAATTGCCGGAAAAGTGAAGCCGCCGTGGCGTGTCAGCTCCCAAGCCCTGTCGGCGCCGGCAATGCAGACGCCGGCAGATGGCGGCACCGCCGGCTGCGACAATCGACAAATTCGAATTTCGATTCGGTCATCGTTCGAGCCGCGGATTTAAGACATCACGCAAACGGTCACCGACCAGATTGATGCTGACAATGGTGACGAGCAGCGCGACACCCGGCAAAACGCTGATCCAATATTTCCCGCCCAACAAATAGTCATAGCCGTTCGAGATCAACAGGCCGAGCGAAGGTTCCGTGACCGGCAGGCCGAGGCCAAGAAACGATAGCGCCGCCTCGAGCGCGATAGCGTTCGCGACCTGCACCGTCGCGATGACGATGAGCGGCGGCAGGCAATTCGGCAGCAGGTGGCGGAAGATCATGCGAAGACTGGATAACGCAAGGCTGCGTCCCGCCTCCATATATTCCTTGTTTAGCTCTGCCAAGGCGGTTCCCCGGACCGTGCGGGCATAGTACGCCCATTGCACGATAACGAGTGCCGCGATGACCTTATCGACACCCTTGCCAAGCACAGCGAGCAGGATAAGGGCGATCAACACGGTGGGAAAACTGATTTGGACGTCGACCGCCCGCATGATAAGCGTATCTATCCGGCCGCCGAAATAAGCCGAGCACAAACCGACACAAGTTCCTGCGATTACCGCGAGCGTGGCGCTGCCAATACCCACAAAGATGCTCAGCCGCAGGCCGTAAAAAATTGCGCTCAACATATCGCGGCCCTGATCGTCGGTGCCGAGCCAGTAAGTGCGGCCCGTATACGCCTTCGAACCTGGCGGCAGCAGCCCGTCGATCACGTCGATCTCGGCGAGATCGTAGGGATTCTGTGGCGAAATAAACGGTGCGAAGATTGCCACGAAAAGGATCATCACTGTGGCCGCAAAGCCGATCACCGCCAGCGGACTTTCCACAAAATCCGTTACCAGCCGCATGAAAGGCGACTGAACGGGCGCCGCAATCGGGTCTTTGCCATCCTCTCGGCCGCTCTTGGGGATAGAGCTCATGACTGTTCCTGCGTCAGCCGGACCCGAGGGTCGACCACCGAATAAATAATATCGACCACCAGGTTGATGAAGATGAAGAGGGTCACGACGATCAGCATGTAGGCGACGATCACCGGACGGTCGAGCAGGTTGATCGAGTTGACGACGAGACGGCCAATACCGGGCCAGGCAAAAACGGTTTCAGTCACGATCGAACCCGCCAACAAGTCGCCAAATTCCAAACCGACAACGGTGACCAGCGGAATCAGAATATTCTTCAAGGCGTGGACCCCGACGACACGCCGGTTCCGGAGCCCCTTGGCACGGGCGAATTTTATGTAGTCGGTCAGCATAACCTCGCGCATGCCGGCGCGCGTCAGACGGATCACAAGCGCCATCTTGAGGAGCGAAAGATTGATCGCCGGCAGCAGGATATGCGTGAACCCATCCCACGTTAGAATACTGATCGGAATGCCGAATACATCGACCGTGTGCCCGCGGCCGGTCGATGGAAGCCAGCCCAGCATGACCGCGAAGACCATAATCAGCATCAGCCCGACCCAAAAGGACGGCAGGCTGAAGCCGAGGATCGATCCGGCCATGATGGTTCGCGAAACAGGCGACTCCGGATTGAGTCCGGCGAACATTCCAAGCGGGATGCCGATGCCGAGCGACAGCAGCAAGGCGACGATCGTCAGTTCAAACGTTGCCGGCAGACGCTGCGCGAGCAATTCGACCGCCGGCACTCTGAACACGAACGACTTGCCGAGGTCGCCGCTGAGCGCGTTTCCGACAAAGATGCCGTACTGCTGCCACAACGGCTTGTCGAGCCCCATTTGTCGGCGCGCCAGTTCGACATCTTCATCGGTAGCGTCCTCGGCGATCAGCAGTTCGACCGGATCGCCGACGGCGAAGACCCCGGTAAAGACGATCAGCGACATCACGATCAACACGATGACGCTTTGCATCAGGCGGCGGATGAGAAAGACCGACATCGTCTATCCGGCGCGTATGCTGATAACGGTCGGCGGGTGCGGAAGCCGAAACACTCCTGGCCACCCGCCGATCGTTACCGCGTCATTTCTTTTCACGTACCGACATCGCCAGCGTGTATTGGTCGAGCCGTGGTGTATAGACCAAATCTGGTTTGGTCCCCCACGTAAAGACCCAGAAAACGAGAGGCATCATCGCGACCTCATCCATCGCAATCCTTAAACCTTTCATCGCAAGATCTTCACGCCTCTCGGCATTCACCTCGACCGTAGCCATTTCGCCAAAACGATCGACGTCGGTGTTGGAATAGCGCCCGCGATTGGCGCGGCCGGTGCGCTTCTTCTTATTGTAGGTCATGACGTTGGGATTGAGGATACCCATCGGGTCCATCAGGCTGTTACCCCAACTGCTCATATACAGCGGAAGCTCCAGCTTGCCGCGGCGCTTCGAGAATACCGAATGCGGCATCGTCTCAACCTTCATCTCCATATTGAGGTGCCGCGTCCACATCTGCGCCACCACCTGGATCGTCTTGACGGCGTTGACGATCCGGTCGTTGGACGTGTGGATGGTCACTCTGAAACCATTCGGATAGCCCGCTTCCGTCATCAGTTGCTTGGCCTTCTTCGGGTCGAATTTCGACATGTCATAGTTCGGGATGTGGCCGAACATGCCCTCGGGCAGATATTGGCGGGCGCGCACCGCCTGGCCCTGGTTGACCCGCTCGACGATGACATCGCGGTCGATCGCCAAATTGAGCGCCTGACGCACCTTGAGTTTGCGAAACGGGTTTTCCTTGAGCGGCTTGCCGTCTTTGCCCGAGAAATGTTTCGTCTTGTCGGGTTCCTGCACGAAACCAGGGACGAACATGGTGAAACGGGTTGTCGGGCTGGTCCACAGTTTCAAACGCTTATCCGTCTTCAGGCGCTTGATGTCCGTCGTCGGAACCGCGGATATGATATCCACATCCCCGGCGAGCAGCGCGGCGAGGCGGGTGGAATCGTTCTTCATGATATTGAAAGTGACTTTGTCCCAGGGCTCCTTGCCACCCCAATAGTTATCGTTGCGGACATATTCGACGCTTGCGCCGGGCACCCATCGCAAAAACTTGTATGGTCCAGTGCCGATCGTCGCCTTGCCGGTGGTGTAGTCTTCGGTATTTGCACCTTTGCCGTTTTTCTCGGAAACGATGTAGATGCGGCTAATGTTCTTGTAGATCAGCGGGATCGGCTTCGTGGTGAAGAACCGGACGGTCCAATCGTCCACGGCTTCGATCTTTGTCACGCCTTTCATAAAACCGGCGAAGGAGCCCGGGCTGTTGGGTACACCTTTGATCACACGGTCGAAGGAAAACAAGACATCCTTTGAGGTGAACGGCGTACCGTCATGGAACTTCACGCCTTGCCGAAGCTTGAGCTCGTACTCGGTGGGACTCAGCGCCTTCCAGGAGGTCGCAAGACTAGAAACGAGGTTGCCCTTGACGTCCGTCTTCACAAGCGTCTCGAAGACGTGCATGGCGTTCGAATTGTTCTGACCGTTGTTATGCCAATGGGGGTCGACGCCCGTCAGCACCGCGCCAAGACCGATCACCAAATCCTTGGCGGCGACAATCGAGGCCGACAAAGACACGGCGGCGGCAACGACCGTGACAATCAATATCTTGCGGCTCATGGTTTCCTCCCGTCCTGTGTGGTATCGAGCGAATTATCCGGACTTTGTGTTTTTTTATGGTAGCGCTCTCTACATGAAATAATTATCCGCCCAATTCTGCCGCGTTGACCAGTGCCAAACGCGAATAAATTCAAGCCTCATCGAGGGACAGGTCCCAGCAAAACAACCACCCGGCGAATTTTCTGGGCGCCGTAAAGTAACGATCAACCAATCGGAGCCGCGTTTGACCGACGCATTCTGCCGCAGTGCGCCCAAAAAGTAAGGCCGCGCCGGCCCAATACAGACTTTGGCTCCGCAACCGTCTACAATTTTCGCCATGGATGGCAAACTGGTCTATTTGGCGGATCGGCCGGAGTTCATACCAACTCTGAGCGATTGGTTCGCCGATGCCGGGGCCCGTACTACGGCCCCGAAGGCCCGGGAGATGCTGCCGCCGATCTACACGCCGCGTGCCAAAAGAATGCGCTGCCGGTTGGTTTTGTCGCCGTCAATGCGGCGGATATTCCGATCGGCACGGCATCGCTAAAAGATGTGTCCGTTGCCGATTTGCCATAGCGTGGCCCGTGGTTGACCGCGCTGGTCGTCCCCCCGGACTCTGCTGGACGCGGCATCACGAATTTTCTCGTCCGGGCGATAGAAGAAGAGGCGGCGCGGCTTGGCGAAACCGCTCTTTATTGCGACGCCAACACCGACGAAAAACGCAAAAGTCCGGGCGGATGGGAAGAGGCCGATGCGCACCTCCTTATCAGCCGCGGTTGGACGGCCATCGGCACCGGCGATTCCCTGCGCGGCGTGACCGCGATTTATGAATTTGCCATCAACGGAACTTGATCGCGCGCGACCAAGTCCAGCGATCTCTATTCCTGCCTTTGAAATTCCCTAAAGTCGTCAGAATAAAACCGTAAATAAAATTTTTAATTTAGGCTCATACTTAGTCGTAAATGTCGATTAACACGTAAATGTGTGGAATCAAACATATCATGACGAGTTATGAATTCTTAAAAATAGGCGTTATTTACTTGAGCGTAAACTGCGCGCATGGCGGATTACTATGGCGATAAACAATTGCCATACGCCCAATCGTCACCCCATAGCCGTGGCGCTTTTGGCGGCGTTTAGTTTTCCGTTTTTCCTGCTTGCGGCCTGCGACGACCGACCGGCCGAACCAACCGATCCAACCGATCCAAACGCCAAGCTCATCGCAAAAGGCCGGGATATCTTTTTCAACGAGACGTTCGATGGCAACGGCCGCACTTGCGGGACCTGTCACCCGGTGGAGAACAACCTCACGATAGATCCTGCATTCATAGCGACGCTGCCGCCCGATGACCCGCTGTTCGTTGCGGAGACCAACCCCGCCCTTGCCCGGAATTTCGAAAATCCCGTTCTGATGCGCACCCTTGGCCTCATTCTTGAGAATCAGGATGGGTTCGACGATCTCGAAAACAATTTCAACATGCGCGGCGTGCCCCATACGCTTGCCATGCCCACGTCCGTCGCCAGCCCTCAAGGCCCGCGCACCGGGTGGTCCGGCGATGGCGCGCCCGGTGACGGCTCGCTACGATCCTTCGCGATCGGCGCGGTCATCCAACATTTCCCAAAAACCTTGAATCGCGCGCCCGGTGTCGATTTTCGGCTGCCGACGGATAAGGAACTCGATGCGCTGGAGGCGTTCCAACTATCGCTCGGACGGCAAACGGAACTGAGCCTGCCCCTGCCGCTTAAAGGAGACGTGGCGAAGCGCGGACAAGCGATTTTCGTCGATGACACTCTCGGCAAATGCAATATATGCCATCAAAATGCCGGTGCAAACGCCCTGCTTGCGGGCCAGGACGCCGGAAATGCCAATTTTAATACGGGAATTGAGAACCTTCCCGACCAGCCCGCGGATCTGATCGATCCGAAGGTGCCGCCGGATGACGGATTTGGCACGCCGGGCGACGGAACGTTTAACACGCCAACGCTCGTGGAAGCCGCAGATACGGGACCCTTTTTTCACAACAATGCAATCGAAACCATCGAAGGAGCGGTCGCCTTCTACAACGGCGATGCGTTCAACAACTCACCTGCCGGACAGGTTCTATCGGGCTTGGATCCAAACGGTGTCGGCATACGCCTGGATGCAACGCAGGTCGTAGCAGTCGCTGCGTTCCTCCGGGTAATCAATAGCCTCGAGAACATCCGCCAAAGCATCGCGCTTTTGGAAGTGCGCACAAAAGGGTCGCTTAGCCAAGCCGCTGCGGAAACGGAGGATGCCGCAAAGGTCCTGAGTGGCGGTGGGCTGCACCCGAGAGCGGTTGCAAACCTGCGTGATGCGAGGCGGAATATCCAAAATGCCGGTAAGAGTTTTTTCTCGAAGACGCGCCTCATTCGCGAAGCCCTCAATTCATTAAAGAAGGCGCGCGCGGACCTAATCGGGACAGTTAACCGGAGACGAGCGATGCGACCAGTCGAAATTTACACAAGATGACCGTCACCCTTCGAACCGCAATTGCGACGATAGCAACGGCCCTCGTCATGATGGTCGGACAACCGTCCACAATGGGTCACATGGCAACGGAACGTTATATCCCCATTGGGCGGTCTCCCGGCGTGTCGAACAAACTATCCTATATCGGCACGATCCAGGCTTACGATCATGCGCGGCGCATGGTCACCTTGAAGGGTGCAGGGGATCCGATTACTGTTTCGATCACGGAACGGACGCGGATCTGGCTTGATCTGTCAAAGATAAAGAAAGCGAATCGCGTCGGCGAAACGTCGGCGCTGCAGGTCGGCCGTCGAACGGAGGTCAAGTTCGAGAACGCGGATCTCAGAAAAATCGCCGACTGGATCAAGGTGGAAATACTGCAGTCCGAATAGACATACCGAATTCGCGATTTTGACGGATACGCCGATCAAACATTTTGGGCCGGCATAAATTCAAGCCCAGGACAGGTCAGCCCACACGCCCGCATGGTCGGACGGCCACAGGGTTTCGTCCTTGGCGTCCGGCGTGTTGAAACAGACGCCGCTTTCCCCGACCTCGATCGGGCCGCGCACCCAGATATAGTCGATGCTCCGGTCGAACCGATCCCAATAAGGATGGGTCACCGCGCCGGCCGCGTCGGCGAGCGAGGTAAAGGCGGTGGGCGCGCTTTGCGTCGCCTTGAATTCCTGCGCCATACGCTGCGCCGCCGGCGCATCCGGCGGCGCGTTGAAATCGCCGCAGACGATTTGCGCGTCCGCGTCGTCGCGCGAGGCAATCCACTCCAGCAATTGCTGGACCTGGAACTCCCGCAGGGACTCGTCGCCCCGCGACATGAACAGATGCGTCACATAGACGTCGAGTGCGCGTTCCTCGATCTCCAGGCGTGCGACCAGCGCCACATAGTCCCGCGTCTGATAGTCGAGATTGCCTGTCTCCAGAATCGGGAACCGCGTCAGCAACCCCTCGCCTTCTACGCGCGATCCGGAATTCGTCTTGGTCTGTTGAACAAGCGCGTATCGATGGCCAAGCCGCGTGCATGCTTCGTGCTGGAGCCACCGGCCGGTCTGCTTCGGCATACAGATTTCGTTCATCGCAAAAATGTCCGGCGCCAGATCGCCCAACTGGTCGGCAACGAGGGTTCGCCGCTGCTCCCAGCGCCGATGATCCTGTTCCATATTCAGCATCGCGACACGAAAGGGCATGGTTCCGACTCCTCTATGCCTCGGTCCAAACGGCGAGTTCATAGCCGTCGGGATCGGTAAAATGGAATCGGCGACCCCCGGGAAAGTCGAAAGTCGGTTTCACGATTTTCCCGCCCGCCGCCTCGACGCTTTTCAGAACATCCGCCAGATCGGCGCCATAGAGAACCACCAGCGGTCCGCCCGGCGTCACCGGCCCGCCCGCATCGAATCCCCCCTTCATATGGCCATCCGAAAATTCACAGTACGCAGGCCCGTAATCGGTGAAGGTCCAACCAAAGGCCTTGCCGTAAAATTCCTTGGACCGGACAATATCGGCGACGTTGAATTCAATGTAATCGATGCGTCGATCCTGCTGCGGTTTTTCCATACCCACGGCGCTTTCCAATCCAATTCACGACAAACAGATTCCCGATATTGGCGAATCATATCGTGATGACGGATGGATGAGAAAGCGGCATCTATGCTGTTCGCTCCCGCACCCGTCATAAACGTGCCAAATTCTGATGCTACCCGATCGATTGAGGGAACCTAGACTATCGAGAGGATGGTTTTGGGATCCGTTCTTCGGGAACAACATTTGGCATCGGCACGACCATGGAAAAATCCCACCTTCGGTACGCCCTGTTTCTGCTGGCCCTGTTCGCCGCGCTTTTTCTCGCCCTCGCGATAGCGCCGAATCACCGGGACGATTGGGCCTTGGAGAATCTGCTGGTAGTCGTTGGAATCATCACTTTGGTGGCGACCTACCGCCGCTTTCCGTTCTCGCGCGTTTCCTACACGTTGATCTTCATCTTTCTCTGCGTGCATGAGGTCGGCGCGCACTACACCTATTCCGAAGTGCCCTACAACGCATGGACCGAGGCAATATTCGGCAAATCCTTGAACGAAATGCTGGGGTGGCAGCGGAATCACTTCGATCGTCTGGTCCACTTTCTGTACGGCTTGCTGATCGCCTACCCGCTGCGCGAAGTATTCCTGCGGATTGCCGACGTGCGCGGATTCTGGGGATATTTCCTGCCGCTCGATTTCACCATGTCGACCTCGATGATCTACGAGCTGATCGAATGGGGCGCGGCCACGCTATTCGGCGGTGAATTGGGCGACGCGTATCTCGGAACGCAGGGTGATGTCTGGGATGCCCATAAGGATATGCTGTTGGCCAGTATAGGCGCCGTCATCGCGATGACACTCACCGCATTGATCAATATGGCAATACAAAGCGATTTTTTCCACGAATGGGCGGAGAGCCTGCGAATAAAACGCAAGCGTCCGTTGGGCGAAACCGAGATCAATCGACTGCGGAGCGGGCGATAATACGCGCCCTATCGACACAATTTGTATAAGCCCGACAATATCTGCTTTAATTGTCGCTGAAATCCATGCGCATTCTAAGCTTCTTGGGCCAGCCTATTAATACCGCTTAGGCGCCGAAACCCGCCGACAGGAGGAAATCACCATGACTTCCGTCAATACGCTCGATGCCATCAAAGTCATTCCCTCCGGCAAAGCGCTCGGCGCGGAAGTCCGCGGTATCGATTTTGCGCAAGCAGTGCCCGAGGAGGTCGGCGCCGAGATCAAGCGAATTTGGGGCGATCATCTGGTACTGCTGTTCCGCGGCCTGAAGCTAAGCGACGACCAATTGCTGGCAGCGGCGGAAGTATTCGGTGGGCAGCAGGCCGCGGGCTCGCGCGACTACTTCCTGAAGGCGGGCCACAAGGCCGGCGAAACGCACCGGGTCGCCAAGCATGCGGGCATCAGCATCGTCTCGAACCTCGACAAGGACGGCAAGCCGGTGAAGTTCACCGAGGCGGTCGGCAGCCTCGAACTGAAATGGCACACGGATAATTCCTATGTGGACACGCCGCCGGCCGGCAGCCTGCTGCACGCCCATGTGCTGCCGGTCAACGGCGGCGGCCAGACCTCGTTCAACAATCAATATCTTGCTTACGAGACCCTGCCCGACGACCTCAAGCAGCGGATCGAGGGTAAGCACATCCGCCACGACAACACCCGCAACACCGCCGGACGTTTCCGCCCGACCGTCGAGCCGCCGAAATCACGGGAAGACATCAAGGGGCCGGCCCATCCGATCGTCCGCATTCATCCGCTGACCGGCAAACGCGCCCTCTATCTCGGCCGTCACTACGAATGGCCGTCGAGCTTTATCGTCGAACTCGACGACGCGGAAAGTGAAGAAGTGCTGGCTAAGCTTTGGGAACATGCGACGCAAGATCACCTGAAATGGACCCATGACTGGGCGATCGGCGATCTGGTGCTGTGGGACAACCGCTGCACCATGCATGCGCGCTCGGAGGTCGACCACACGCAACCCCGCGTGCTGCACCGCGCCCTCATCAAGGGCGAGCCGATCATCTCCGCCTGGGAATCGGACGCCGCGGCGGATTAGCGCGCGGCGTTGGTTCCGGTTCAGGCCGCTTCGGGAAACTGCTGATCCGAGATGAAGCGCGGACATTGACCGATCCTGATCCGATCGTCGCGTTTCGGGTCCTCGGCGAGCACGCAGTCGTTGTCGAAGATCATCGTCGGCCTCGTATCGGCATTGTAGGACTTCCACACCGGCAGGCCTGTGTGATTGGGATCGCCGGTCCGCGCGAAGGCAAGCCAGGCGCCCATCGTCCGCTGCATCAACACAGTTTGTTCCGGGCCGGTCCCAACGAACTCTGCCGCGGCTTCGATATTTCCGAATGCGAAGGGGATGCACAGCGTGTGCGGCGATTTCAGCATGCCGCCGAGCACCGGCGTCTTCCAGGTAAACTCATAGAGATACGCCGGCGCACCACCCTGTTTTGATTTCGCCTCCGCCGCCTCGACAACATTGCGGCGGTACATATGGTCGCTGGTTATGACGTTGCAGATATCCCGCGCCGAGGCTTTGGACCGGTTTTCCCGGTACCCCGCGATCAACGCATCGGCCTCGCCGTCGCCAATCCCGACGAAACGCATGACCAGCGCCCGCAGCGCCTCTTCCGAGAGCGGCAGGGTCTTCGGATCGGCGGTGATGTCGTAGAAGGATTTCTCGGTCTCGCACGACCCGATCATCAGCGGGATATCGGCGGCAAGGTCCGGCGCATTCAGATCGAATGGATTGTTCAGGATCGAACGGCCATCGACCACCGGCCGGAAACTGTCATTGCCGTTGCGGGCCGCAACCGCAGCGTCATAGGCAGTCAACAGCCGATCAGCCGGTACGTTGTGAATGGCGGGCGCGGTGGCAGCGTCGAGCCCCAACGCGTCCAATAAGCACTGCCCGGCGCGGGCGGCATGGTCCATCGTTGCGAGGCGGAGATGCGACGACGCGCTCTGAATGATCGCCTTGTGGAACAGGCCTTTCGCGGCGGCCATCGTCATCAACACCGCTACCTTCGACCCGCCGCCGGATTGACCGAAGATCGTGACGTTGCCGGGATCGCCGCCGAACGCCGAAATGTTGTCCCGCACCCACGCCAAGGCGGCGACGAGATCGAGCATGCCCGCATTACCGGAATCCGCGTAGCGCTCGCCCTCCAAACCGGCAAGGGTGCTGTAGCCGAAGGCGTTAAGCCGGTGGTTCAATGTGACCACGACCACATCGCCGATTTTGGCGAGATTGGTGCCGTCCAGCCCGGGCGCATCCCCGGACCCCGCGTTATAGCCGCCGCCATGCAGCCAAACCATCACCGGGCGCGCGGCGCTATCGTCGGCTGCCGGCGTAAAGACGTTGAGGACGAGGCAATCTTCGCCGGTGGGCGTGCTGCTGCGAATCCAGGCATTCGCCGGCTTGACCGGCCGATCCTTTTGCGGCGCACGGGCGCCGAACGCCATGGCATCCCGGATCCCCGTCCAGGCGCGTACGCGCTGCGGCGGCAGGAAACGGTTGTCGCCCGCCGTCGTATCGCCATAGGGCATGCCCTTGAAGTGATCGACGCCGTCGCCGGCGATTCCCCGCACCATGCCGTGCGTGGTTTCGACCTCAACCATTCGCGCGTTCATGGCGCAGCCTCCCTCTTGAGCTGTCGGATCACCCCTTCGACAGCGCTTCCCAATCGAATAGCGGCGTATCCTTATCTTTAAAGCGCCGCACCGCCTCGCGATGGAAGTCGGTGTCGCGGACCAGACTTTGGCCCATCGCTTCCATTTCGATCAAGGTTCGGAAATCCTGATTGTAGGACTGGTTCAGGATATTCTTCGAGACGCCGATCGCGTCGGTCGAGGCGTGACGGAACCGGCCCGCGAATTCACGCGCTTCCGCCATGGCGTTCTCCTGATCGACGATCTGCAGGACCATCCCCAGTTCCTTGGCTTCCTCCGCATAGACGCGGCGGCCGGTGTAGATCAGCTCCTTCGCCCGCTGGATTCCGACCAGCCGCGGCAGGATGTAAAAGCCGCTCCAATCCGGCACGAGCCCGATGCGCGCGAAGGCCTGCATGAAAAAGCCGCGCGGCGTCGCCAGCACGAAATCCGCCAGCAGCGCCAAGTTGCAGCCCGCTCCGGCGGCGGGACCGTCGACCAGGCTGATGACCGGCACTTCCATGTGAATGATATCGTAAATCCGGTTATGCGCGGACCGCATCGCCTTGCGGTGCTCGATGCCGGTTTCGGTCTTGCTGCCCATCCGCTTGACGTCGCCGCCGGCGCAAAAGGCGCCGCCCGCGCCGGTGAGAATGACGGCCTTCACCGTATCGCCCGCGCCTTCGCGGATCGCCTCGAGCGCCTTGCTCAAATCTTCCCGCATCTCGAGGCTGAGCGCGTTCCGCGCCTCGGGACGGTTGAGGGTAATGGTCGCAATCTGGTCGCTGATGTCGAAGAGAATGTGCTTATAGGTCATGGTCCGCCCGTCCGGTTATCGTGTCCGCAAGGGACATGCGCGGGCCGCACCGAATGGCGCGTCCCCTCTGCTGGTTAAGTCCCCAGTGTGATCTGTAGTTTAGTCGCTGGGGACGATTGGGAAAGCGCGATTGCTAAAAATAAATCCCGCTACCCTGTCACTTGCCCGGTGGCGTATAGGGATCGGGCGCGCCCGGCGGGATCGGCGGGTTTTCCTTCAGGCTCTGGCGGAACTCGTGGATCATGCGCATTGCCACACTGCGCACCCAACCGTTCTCCACCATCACATTGGTCTCTTCCTTCGGATCCTGGATCAGATTGAACAGGTATGGCGCCTCCAGCTTGATCGCGCCGTCATTGACCTCCGGCTCCCAAACAAGATGCATTTTCCATTCGCGCCACTTCACCGCGCGCAACTCATCCTTGATGTAGTAAACGAAGCCTTCCCGATTGGATTTTTCCTGTTTGCCGAGGAAAAAATCGAGCTGGTCCACGCCGTCGATCGGCCGGTCGGCCGGCAGGTCGGCGCCGATCAGGCCGAGCAGCGTCGGGAACAGGTCGGCGATGTGGACGATTTCGTCGCTGACGCCGCCTTCCGGAATTTGACCCGGCCAGCGCATCATGAAAGGAACGCGCAGACTGCCCTCCATCGCGGTGTGATAGGTGCTGCGCCAATATCCCGCCGTGCCGCGCCAGGGCCGGCGAAATTCCGGCCCGTTGTCGGAACCGAACATCAGAATGGTGTCCTCGGCGATGCCAAGCTTATCGACCGCATCCACGATTTGCCCCACCCGATGATCCATCTCGGCCAGTGAGTCGGCCATCTCGCCGTGCCCGGTGACGCCCATAAAGTCCGGATGGGCCAGATTCGGGAAATGCAGTTGCGTAATCGGCACATAGGCAAAGAACGGGGTCTTCGCCGCGGTCTGTTTTTTCATGAAATCGATCGTCCGATCGACCAGCCCGCCGTCGATCAGCCGCCGTTCATCGTTGTCGAATACCTTGACGTTCAAGGATTTCCCGCCCTTCTTTCCCTCCATGACATAGGGCAAACCAACGATGTCCGAGTCGTAGCCATGCGATGTTGTAAAAAGCGATTCGTTAGTGGTGCGCGGCAGACCGTACCACTCGTCGAAGCCACGATCATTGGGAAACCGGCCCTCGATATCACCGAGATGCCATTTGCCGTAATGCGCGGTGGCGTAGCCTTGCGCCGACAGCACCTCGGGCAGCAGCACCTCCCATTTGGTCAGGCCCTGGGGCAAGCCGGCGGGGACCGATTGAAACGCGCCGGTGCGGATCGCCTGGCGGCCGGTCATCAGCGCGGAGCGTGTCGGCACGCAGTCGCTCTCGACATTGAAATTCAGGAACCGCAACCCCTGCAGACCCAGCGCATCGATGCGCGGTGTCGGCGCCCCCCGCAACATCCCGCCGCCATAACAGCCAAGTTCGCCCCAACCGAGATTGTCGGCGAGGATCAGGACGATATTCGGATTTTTCTTGGCCATGGGGGCTCCATATGTTTGCGGATTGCGTGAATGCCGCAGAAACTGGCGTGTCGGACGGCGGGGCTGCCAATCCTACCGCGCACCCTCGCCGCTGGCCAGATATTGGGCCGTTGACCCACCGGTGGGATGCGCGGATAATCGCCGTCGAAAGCGAGGACCGAGCCGATGATGCAAGATGACCCCGACGACACGATGCCGGACCGGATGAACATCTGGACCACCATCGGCGGGTATGCGCTTGGGGCAATAATCGTCTTCATCATGTTCTACTGGTCGCTTCCCGCCACCAGCCTAAACTGACCGCCTCGCCCTAAACATACGAATTGGAAAAATACCGCCGGCGCCCAGGGCGCCGACGGCGTTGTGTATTATCCGCCCAGCAGCCGCGGCAGGACCAGCACGATTTCCGGAAAGACGATCACCAGCGTCAGGCCGATGATCTGCAGGCCGATAAACGGCAGCACCGCCATGAATATTTCCTGCAAGGTTATATCCGGAGGCGCCACGCTCTTTAGCCAGAAACACGCCGGACCGAAGGGTGGCGACAGGAAATAAATCTGGATGTTCATGACGAACAGGACACCAAACCAGATCGGGTCGAAGCCGAGACCGACGATCACCGGCGCGAAGATCGGCACGGTGATATAGGCGATCGCGATCCATTCCATGAACGTGCCCAGCACGATGAGAATGCCCATGATCACGAAGATCACGCCAAGCGGCGGGATATCGAGACCGCGCAACAGCCCCTGGATGAATTCATTGCCGCCGATGACGTTGTAAATTCCGACAAAGCTGACGGCGCCCAGGATCAGCCAGACGATGGTGCCGACCGTGATCATGGTCTTGCGCAGCGCTTCCTGGAGCATGGCCCAGGAAAGTTTCCGTCGCGACGCCGCCGCCGCGACGGCGCCGAACACGCCTACCGCGGCGGCTTCGGTCACCGTGGCAATACCGCCATAGATGCTGCCGAGTACCCAGAGGATCAGCAGCATCGGCAGGATCAGGCCCTTGAGTTTTATCGCCTTCTCCGCCCCGGTCATTTGAACCAATCCCTCGTCGGGGAGCGGCGCCAAATGCGGCTGCAGTTTGCAGCGGATCATGATGTAGGAGATATACAGGCTCGCCAGCAGCAGGCCCGGCAAAAAGCCGCCCAGGAACAAGTCGGAAATCGATACGTTGGCGGTCAGGCCATAGATGATCATGATGACCGATGGCGGGATCAATGTCGCCAGCGAGCCACCGGCGCAGATCGTTCCCATCGCGAGCTTCTTGTCGTAGCCGAGACGCAGCATCTGCGGCAGCGCCACCAGCCCCAGCATGACGATCTCACCGCCGATGATGCCGGTCATCGCGGCCATGACGACCGAGACCACGAGGGTCTGGATCGCGAGCCCGCCGCGCAGCCCGCCGGCCCACACGTGCATGGCGCGGAACAGGTCCCTGGCGACGCCGGAGCGTTCCATCAGCGAGGCCATGAGAATGAACATCGGCACCGCCACCAGGACGTACTCGTTCATGAAGCTGTAGACCAGGCTTGCCACCAGCGTCAGGCCGATCGGCCCGAACTTCAGCATCGCCGCGGTCACCGCGACCGCGCCGAGGCTGAACGCCATCGGCAGCCCCATGAGCAGGAGCACGAAGATGCTCGACACC
>CAYYBI010000508.1:0-6372 GCA_964469835.1 uncultured Rhodospirillaceae bacterium | reverse complement strand
CGCTGCTGTTGGCCGCCGGAAAGTTCACCGGGGTAGCGTTCGCCGAGGCCGCTGAGCTGCACCAGCTCCAGCGCGCGGTCGACGCGCTCGGCAATTTCTTTGCGCGGCCGTTTCTGGATGACCAGCGCATAAGACACATTCTGGAAAACGTTGCGATGTGGCCAGACCGCATAATTCTGGAAAACCATGCCCAGATTGCGCTTTTCCGGGGGCAGCATGTTGGCATCGGTTGCGATGACCGTGCCGTCCAGCAGGATCTCACCGCCATCCGGTTGGATGAACCCCGCGACGCTGCGAAGCGTGGTCGTCTTGCCGCATCCGCTGGGTCCCAACAGCACAACGCTCTCGCCGTTTGCAATTTGGAGATTTATGCCGTCGACCGCGCGCACGTCGCCAAAGCGTTTTTCAAGGCCGCGCAGTTCAAGTTTAACGTTTCCATCGACCATCCCGCTGTTTACTCCCAGTTCTTGCTTTCGTTTCGTGACGTAAGTGTAGCCGGACGAATTGAGATATCTTTTCCTGGCGACCGGATTCACACGCCGGCCTTCCGCCCGTCGATCCGGACGGAAGGCCGGTCGTGCAGACCGGTTCCGGGCGTTAGCCGCGTTTGCCCATAAGGTCGCCGAATTTTTCCAGGAACTCCTTTTGTCCCTTGATCATAAATTTCAAGTTCGGATTGACCAAATTGAACGATTTCAGCGGCGGCATTCCCTTCGGCGGTTCGGCCCCGTCGAGGGAACCCCATTGGCGTCCCCAGCGGGCAAGCTGTGCCTGGCCTTCCATGGAATAAGTCCATTCCATCAGCAATTTCGCCGCGTTCGGATGTGTGCCCGTTTTCAGGATGCCCATCGGCGAATGGTTGATGATGGCGCCATCCTTGTAGGCGTACCAGTTGATCGCCTGGCCCTTATCCATCGCCACCACGATGTTGTGCGATGAAATGGCCACCGCCAGAGGCCGCTCACCTGCGACCAGCATGCGAGCTGCCGCGCTGTTGCCGCGCGTATAGAACAGGTTCTGCTTGCCGAGTTTCTCAAGGAATTTCCATCCGCCGGCGATGTCATTGCGCACCATCGTCGCATAGAAGGTGCGCGACGATCCCGCCGTTTCCGGATGCGCCGAAATCAACTGATCCTTCCATTTCGAATCCAGAAGGTCGGTGAATTTTTGCGGCAGGACACCTTTATCTTTGATCAGATTGGTGTTGTAGGCGCCGAGCAGCAGGAACACCGTGCGGGAAATCCAATGCCCGTCGGCATCCTTGAACCTGGCGTCGACTTTGTCGAACAGGGCGGGCTTGTACGGAACGTAGAGCCCTTTGTCCTTCCAAACTTGGGCCATGTAGGGGACGGAAACGCTGATGACATCGGGCCGAGGCTTGCCGGCCGCCATTTCAGCGGCAAAGGTCTGGATCAGTTTTCCTGAATTCTTGCGCAGAATTTTCAGCTTTACGCCCGGAAATTTCTTCTTCCAGAATTTGCTGAATTTCTTGTTATAGGCTTTTCGGCCGGTCGTGTAGAAAATGACCTCGCCTTCTTTCTCCGCGGCTTCGTACAATGCCTTGATGCGTTGTTCGGTGGTATCGGCATAACCGGTGCCGGGCAGCGTCAATGCGGCCGCAACACCCAATGCGACGAGCAGTTTCCCGCAAGCTCCCATCATAGAATTTCTCCCTTTCGGTCTTATCGTGTGCGCTTTCCCTGTTCCTGAACCGTCAACAAAACTTGGTGTTCTGAGGGGCCGGCTATCGAGATGCAGGAAATCGCCGGTCAGCAATTTCCATCCTCCACCGCGTTGCTGGGCATAGTGCATCGGCCAAGATGGAACAGAAGCGCTTCGCCAATATTCGACCACACTTAACCAAACTGTGACAAGCGCCCCGGCGGATTCATGATGCGGTGGGGCGGCACAAATTGTTTGCGAAAAGTTCCGCTAAATATCTGGAAAATAATATTTAATCTTCTTTCTGCCGCCGGCGGTCCGATTGCGGAGACGGTCGATATAAAAATACGAATGCCATGCGAAGAGCGATTTTAAGGTACATTGGGATCGGAATATTAACCTTAATAAATTCGCCTACTGTATTGAAATTTTACAAATATTTAAACGTGGCTGGTGATAATCGGCCAATTCCGGTCCTTCAGGCGATCATGGAAGTGGGACGGAACAGGAGAGACTGAGCGCAGCATGACGGCGGAATTCAATCCCGTGCCGGTGATTATCGCGGGGCTGATTGGCGCAGCGGTAATCGTCGGAGTCATTTACTTTCTAGCGGTGATATGGAAGCGCCGCTCCGGCGTGCCCTATTGCCTTTCGGCATGCCTGTTTTATGGCCTGCTTTATGTTGCCACGTTTCAGTACGGAATTCTCAATCTGGATTTGGCGGGCCGCAAGTTTCCGGCCGACAGTGTCTGGATTGTCGTGCTCGGCCAGAGCGCGATCACGGCGTTCGGCGCCATGCTGCTTACCCTGATCCTGTTTGGCGGCTTTATTGCGGTGCGGTCGCGGCCGGACCGGCCGGTGAATCAGGTCAAGGCATTCGCAGGTTGTGCGCTGTTTTGTCTCGCCACAGGGGCGTTCTTCAATCCGATCGATGCGGCGAAAAAACGGGACAGGCCTCCCGTCGTATCGGCGGCAGCCCTGGCTTCGGCCAATGCCCGGACCCCGATTCGCGCCGAACCAGACTTCCGGGACGCGCTGGACAATCTGCTAAAACGCGGCATTGTCCGGCGAATCGAAAACGGAAAATACAACGTCACCCATTTCGTCGGGCCGCGGTTTCGTAAATTTCCCGACGCGGCAATCGAAGGGTACGCCAAAGCGGCATTGGCGAATCACCTGTATTTCAACGCCGGCCGGTCGAAACCGGTTGTATTCAGAGACGACAAGAGTGGCCGCCGCATTGCGGTGCGCTATCCGGACGGACGCTTCAAGCGGGATTGATCTGCGGCTCTAGCCTTGCGGAACCCGGCTCGTATACTGCCAACCGAACAGGATGGGAGCGGGCGAATGCGGGCGGCGTGGTACGAACGGCTTGGCAAGGCGGCGGATGTCATCGAAGTGGGTGAGATGGAGACGCCCGAATCGGGGCCCGGTGAAATGCGCATCGAGCTGGCGGCGTCCGGCGTGAACCCCAGCGATGTCAAGCGGCGCGGCGGCGAATTGTACACGCTTGAATACCCGCGTGTTGTTCCCAAACAGCGACGGCGCCGGCATCGTCGATCAGGTCGGCAAGGGCGTTCCGGACGAGTGGCTCGGCAGGCGTGTCTGGCTGTACAACGGTCAACGGGCAGGGCGGGCGTTCGGCACTGCGGCGGAATATATCGCGCTTGACGCCGGTCTTGTGCGCGAATTGCCCGCGGGGTTGAGCTCTGCCGAAGGCGCATGCCTCGGCGTACCGGGGATGACGGCGTATCACGCGGTCTTCGCTCATGGTCCGGTTTCCGGCAAGGCGGTTCTGGTGACCGGCGGGGCGGGCGCGGTCGGCAATTATGCGGTCCAGCTCGCAAAATGGGGCGGGGCGCAGGTGTTAGCCACGGTCAGCGGCCCGGAAAAGGCAGCGGAGGCCAAACGCGCGGGCGCCGACCATGTGCTCAACTATCGGACCGAGGACGTTGCAGCGTCGATCATGGATGCAACCGGGGGAGGCGGCATCGACCATATCGTCGAAACCGGATTTGGCTATAACCTGCCGGTGACGACCAAGGTTCTGAAGGTCAACGGATCGATGACGATCTATGCGTCGGATGGCGCTGACGTGGCATCGTTCCCGTTTCGCTTCTTCATGAAGCATAACACCCGGCTGCGCCTGTTCAGCCTCAACGCGCTGATACTCGCCGAGCGCGAGAGTGCGCAGGACGGCATGCTTCGCTGGCTCGCCGAGACAGACTGCTATCACCGGGTCGATCGGATCTTTCCGCTTGATGCGATCGCCGCCGCCCATGAACGGGTCGAGAGCGGCGAGAAATTCGGCACGGTGATCGTTCAACCCGGGGCGCTATCGGCCGACGGATAAGTCGTTGCAGGAGAACCGCCATTATCCTTTATCCCTTATCCTCGACAGACAAGGATGAGGCCAAGCGTTTGGATTTTCTCAGCCTCACCCTGAGCCTGACGAAGGGTGCGGATGAGAATGATGGCTATCTGCTCGAACAGATTCGCTACCGGCTGTACAGGACCCCGCCGTCGATTACCAGCTCCGCGCCGGTGACGTAGCGGCTTTCGTCGGAGGCGAAATACAGCGCCGCGTTGGCGATATCCTCCACCGTGCCGAGTTCGCCGAGCGGGATGCCTTTCAAGCGCTCTTCGGCGCCCTTGTCGGCGTCGCCCCAGGAATGTTTGAGGACATCATCACCGAGCGGCGTCCGGACCATGCCCGGATGGATCGAGTTGCAGCGGATCTTGTAGCCTTTCCGTCCGCAATAGACGGCGACCGATTTGGTTAACTGCCGCACCGCACCCTTGCTGGCGCCATAGGCCACGATATCGGGGGTGGCGCGGATGCCCGCGATCGAAGAAATGTTGACGATCGATCCGCCGCCGCTTTTTGCCATGGCGCCGATCACCGCGCGGCAGCCGAGGAATACGCCGTCCATGTTGATGTCGTTGACGAAGCGCCATTCTTCGAGGCTGATATCCTCGATTGATTGCGGCGCGCCGCTGCCGAAGACGCCGGCGTTATTCATTAGGACATGCACGCCGCCGAAGGTTTCCACGGTGGCGTCCACCACGGCCTTCCATTCGGCCTCGCGCGTCACGTCATGCGCCATCGAGGTGGCGGCGTCGCCGATGCCCTTGGCGACCTTTGCAGCGCCCTTGTCGTTCTTGTCGGTGATCATCACTTTCGCGCCTTCGCGGGCGAAGAACTGCGATGCCGTCGCTCCAAACCCGGATGCGCCGCCGGTAATCAGCGCAACCTTGCCGTCCAATCGTCCCATCGTTCTCCCCTTTATAAATATAAATCAGTTGCTTGTTTCCCACCCTTCATCCAGTCAGCGACACTTTCAGACGATGCTGCGGGTGCGGCCGCCATCCGCCAGATAAAGCGCCCCCGTGCAATAGCCCGCCGGTTCGCTGCACAGAAAGGCGGTCATCGCCGCGAACTCCTTGGGATCGCCGAGACGGCCCGCCGGGATCGATTTGACCCGCTCGGCCATGACCTCTTCCTCGCTGACGCCGCGCCGCTTGGCGGTGGTCGCCACCGACGAGCGCGTGCGGTCGGTCAGGATCGAACCGGGCGAGGCGATGTTGGCTGTCACGTTGTGCTTTGCCACCTCGGTCGCCAGCGTCTTGGTATAGTTGACGATCGCGCCGCGCAGCGTGTTCGACAGCACCATGTTGTCCAGCGGCTCGCGATTGCCGGCGGAGCTGATCGTGACGATGCGGCCCCATTTGCGTTCGATCATCCCGGGCAGCGCCAGGCTGGTGATGCGGATGACGCTGCGCACCATTTTGTCGAACTGTTCGACCAGATCCGCGTCCCGCACGTCGACCGCGAATCCCAACGGCGGGCCGCCATGGTTATTGACGAGAATGTCGATACCGCCGAGCGCTGCCTCCGCTTCCGCCGCGAGGGTGTTCATGTTGTCCGGGTTCGAGACGTCGCCGAGCAGCGGTACGACCTTCGCGCCAGTATCGGCGGCAATCGTGCCGGCCGCCTCGGTCGCGCGCTCCAGGCTGGAACTGCTGACCGCGACGTCGACGCCTTCGCCCGCCAGCGTGTGTGCCGTGGCGTAGCCGAGCCCCTTGCTCGACCCCAGAACGAGGGCGCGCTTGCCCTTGATGCCCAGGTCCATCTGATTCTCCCCATGATTTATTGCGGACGCCACGGTTGCGCCGTGGCTGTTTTGCCGATTTATAGTACAAGCCTTTGCGCGCGCCGGTGCAAGGGATGGAGCGCCATCTGAAACATCAAACGCATGGGAAACAGGCATGGACTACGTTGATTTCGGAAATACCGGTTTGAAGGTTAGCGTCGCGGGCCTCGGCTGCGGCGGCAACGCAAGGTTGGGACAGACCCGGGGTACGAGCGAAGACGAGTCGGTGGCGCTCGTACGAACGGCGATGGACCTTGGTGTGAACCTCTTGGACACGGCGGCCAACTACAAAACCGAAACGATCGTCGGCAAGGCGATCAAAGCGGTGCCGCGAGATCAGGTCGTCGTGACCACCAAGGCGTCGATGCGCGGAAAAGACGGCGTGGCGTCGGCTAAGGAAATGATCGCCAGCCTGGACAATTCGTTGCGCGAACTCGATACGGATTACATCGATGTTTTCCAGCTGCATGCGGTGGCGCCCGATGCATACGACCATGCGCTGAACGAGCTCGCACCCGCGCTGCTGCGGGAACAGGAGAAAGGCAAGTTCCGCCAG
>CAYYBI010000507.1:0-5144 GCA_964469835.1 uncultured Rhodospirillaceae bacterium | reverse complement strand
GATACATAACGCTGTGTGCGAACAAGTCAGCCAATGGCTAAACGACCAGCCCGGATGGCGGGTCGCCGGGCTCACCGAAAGCCCAATTACCGGCGCGAAAGGCAATCGCGAATTTCTGATTGGCGCGGTGCGGGACGAGTAAAATATTTTGGATACGGCACCGGCCTACGCGAGCGGGAAGTGAACTAATACTGAAACCGGATCGGCGGCATCTGCAGCCTGCCGACCGGTGGCCGCAGGAATTCAAGATCGCGGGAAATCGGTCCGATTTGGCGACGCACGCCGTCGCCGACCAAATCATCCAGGCCGAACATCTCGGCGATCGTGGATTTGATCTCGTCGCCGTCGCCGGTGGCCATTTGCAGCAGGCGTTCGAACAGGGGACGCCGTCTCGGCATCCGCACCAGGGTTACCGATTGATCGGGTTTTAGCCCAATCGCCTTTTTGACCGCCGCCAACGCCGTGTCGAAGCCGCCCAGCTCGTCGACCAGCCCAGCGGCCAATGCGTCCACGCCGGAAAAGACCCGGCCACGTGCCGCCGCATCGATCCGTTCGGCGGAGAGGCTTCGTGCCTGGGCTGCCTTGGTCGTGAAATCCGTATAGACCGCATCCATGATCGCATCGAGCCGCGCCTCGGCGCTGGGGGGATAATCCTGCACGCCGCTCCACATGGTCGCGTTGCGGCCGGCGTGAACGCCTTGCCAGTTAATGCCCAGCTTCGACCAGAGGCCTTCGGTGACGAACTTGCCGCCATAGACTCCGATTGATCCGGTGATCGTACCCGGCTGCGCAACCACCTTATCTGCGGCCATCGCGATGTAGTACCCGCCCGAAGCGGCAACCGCGCCCATACTGGCAACAATCGGCTTGCCCTTGGCGTTGGCCCGTCGGACTGCGTTCCAGATGGTATCCGAGGCGAGGTACGATCCGCCCGGACTCTCGATGCGCAGCAGGATCGCCTTGACTTCATCGTCTTCGGCGGCAGCGTCAATCGCCCGCGACATCTGGCCGGCCGCGACAAAGGATCCGTTTTCCAATGGATTATTTTTCTTTTTTCCCGAGACGATTGCGCCAACACCATAGATCAGTGCGACTTTCGGACCCGACCGGTTGGGTAGATCGCCTTCGGCCGAGTACCGCCGCAGGGCGACAAGAGACGCTTTCTTCCCCGAATGCACTTTCGCCGCTTCGACGAATTGTGGCCAATAATCGAGCCGATCGACCAATTTCGCCGCATGCGCCTGGTCGGACAGCAGCGGGCTGCCGTCGATCAAGTCGCGCACTTTTTGTTTGGGCAGATTTCGCGACTCCGCGATCCCGGCGACGATCTGGTCAAACAGGGAGTCGACAAGCTGCTGCAGGTTCTTGCGCGCCGGTTTGCTGAGACTGTTACGGGTAAAGGTATCCGGTGCGGATTTGAATTCGCGCCGCTGCCGGATCTTTGCCTTGACGCCGATCGAGTTCAGCGCATCTCCGGCAAAGGGCATTTCGAGCATCAACCCGGTAGTTGCGAGTTCGCCGGACGGCTGCATCCAAACCTCGTCGAACGCACTCGCCAGATAGTATTCGATGGTTGAATTGCTGAGCTGGCCAAAGCTGTCAGCGTAGGCCAGCGCGAATTTCCCGCTCTTGCGGAACCGCTTTACCACATTGCGGATATCCTGCGCCTGGGCGACACCGACCCGCGCCGTTCCAAGCCGGACCACGACGCCTTCGACGCGATCATCCGACGACGCCTTTTCCAGTGTATCCGCAAGCTGGCGCATTTCGAGCCGGCCGTCGCCTTGGAACAGCTGGAGCGCATTGTCCTCGGATTGCTCCGCCACCCCGGCATTCAAATCGAGCGACAGCACCATACGATCCGGCAGATCGGGCTCGGCATCGCCGATACGCGACACGAAGATTGCCGCCACGATCAAGCCGATCACTCCCGCCGCGCCGACCGACGCCAAGAGCCAGACGATGATTTTACCAATTCGACGCATGTCTGAGAGTTCCAAGTCAATTTAGGACAGATTTACACACAAAGGAGCTGCGCAACGGCGGCCCGAGCACCCTAGTCGGGCAAATCTTTCCTTAAAGTTAAGTTGTCTGCCAAAGCGTTCAAGCCGCCAGCAACGCCGCCGCCTGCCCGCGCGCATTGGTCGCGGCATCGCCCTCTCCAAGACCGTCAAGCGCCTCCGCGGTGCGTTTCCAGCCCCAGACCGAATTCGGATTGAGCGCATTTCGTTCGGCGAGTAACGCGCGCGCGAACCGGAAGCGTCCGCACTTCAACGCCGAGGACACCAGCATGCGGAAAAACAGATCCCGCTGCGCGTGGCTGCCGCCAATGCAATAGACCCGCCGGCGGATCGGCGCAAGCAACGCCACGGCTTCCGCGTGATCGCCCCTGCCCCGCGCGGAAATTGCTTTGCATAGCGCAATCCCCACCTCGCGAAAGATCGGACCCTCGGTCGTGTCGTCCCGCGCCGCCGCCGTTTCCATCGACGACAGCATCCGCTCGACGGCATCGGTCCGGCCGCCCGCCGCCAAAGCGGTCATGTAGTGGGAATCGTGAAAAGCGAAGATATGGTCGTCGATCTTATCCACCGCCTTTTCGGCAAGTTCTTCCCATCGGTCCCCTACGTCCAAGCCGGCCTCTTCAAGGCGCCATAGCAAGGCGATGGCGTTGCTCATGTCGAGATAGTCCGCCGAGGTCTTGTCAGGCCGCACACCCGTATCGTAGAGCGCCAGGATTTCGTCGAATTGCTCCAATTCGAGATGGAACAAACATTTGTGCCACCAGGTGTGGTACCGGAAATTGTTGCAGCCGTCCCAATTCGGCGCCAGCCCGGCGAGCCAATCGAGCCCTTCCCGGTGCCGGCCCTGCATTTCCATGACATGGGCCACCGCATGGGTCGACCAGATGTCCTCCGGGTTGATCTCAACCGCCTGCCGGCCCAGACCTTCGGCCTCCCGATAGTTACCCGTCTCCTCCAGGCCGAAGGCGTGATATCCGATGACGTTGCCATAGGATGGCGCGTCCGCTTCCCAATAGGGCAAGACACGGGCTATCGAGTCCCGCATCGCGACCGAATCGCCCAGATAAAAATGGGTGAAATGCGCCAGCCGCAGCGCCAGGATATCGCGCGGATGGTCGAGGAGAATCGACTCCCAAAGGTCGGTCGCGGCCCGGATGTCGCCGGCACACCAGCGTTGCAGCGCGGCGACATGCTGTTTCTCCCGGTCGGTCGCCTCGGGTGCGATCAAACGCTGCGCCTCCGCCAGGTTTTCCTCGGCCTTGCGTTCCAATGGCGGGGTGCAGAAAAGCTTCATGAAATAGCCGCGCGCGCAGTATGCCATCGGCATCTCGGCATCTGCTTCGAACACTTCCTTCAGGCGGTCGCCGGTATCTTGCCGCAAACCGAGATAATGCAGGATCATCGCATCGTACCGGCCTACCGCGGCCGCGCTCGCCGCCGTCATCTCGAGTCCGTGCTGGTCGCGAAACATCTGCATCTCCGGCTGGTGTGATTCGCTAACCGTAATACGCGCCCGAACCGCCGCGCAAGCGGGTCGTACTTGTCTTCGCCTGAGGCCGGAACCATACTGCCGGCGAACCCAGCCAGCGGAAGACGGTCATGAATTTCGAGCTCACATCGGATCAGAAATCTCTGCAGCAGCGGGCGCGCGAATTGGCGCAAGGCGTCATAGCAACGCGGGCGCCGGAAATCGACAAAAGCGAAGAATATCCCTGGGACAACGCCAAGGCGCTGAACGAGGCCGGTTTCATTGGCATGACCATCCCCGAAGCTTATGGCGGCCAGGGTCGCAGCTTCCTCGACGCGGTTCTGGTAGTCGAGCAAATGGCCGAAGTCTGCGGCGTCACCGCCCGCATTGTCGTCGAATCAAACATGGGCGCAATCAGCACGGTGATGGAATACGGCACCGAAGAACAAAAGCGTATGGCCGCCAAAATCGTCTTCGAACGGTCCGACAAACCCGCGATCTGCATCACCGAGCCGGACGCGGGCAGCGCCGCGACCGAGATGACCACGCGCGCCGACCGCCGCGGCGACACTTGGGTGCTCAACGGTAAGAAGCACTGGATTACCGGCGCCGGCGTTTCCTGGCTGCATCTGATTTTTGCCCGCGCCTTCGACGAAGACGGCAGCGAGCTCGGCATCGGGGGCTTCCTCGCCGTGCGGGACGAGACGCCGGGCCTTCGCATCGGCCACCGCGAGCCGACCATGGGGCTGCGCGGCATTCCCGAGGCGGAAGTGATCTGCGAGGACATGGTGGTGCCATCCGACGCATTGGTGGAATCGCCCAGCGGCTTTCGGCGCGGCTTCGCCGACCTGATGAACGCCTACAACTCGCAACGGGTCGGTGCGGGTACGATCGCCCTGGGTATCGCCCAGGGCGCCTATGCCCACGCGCTGAACTACGCCCTCAAGCGCGAGCAGTTCGGCCGGCCGATCGCGGAATTCCAGGGACTACAATGGATGCTGGTCGATATGGACAGCCAGATCCAAGCGGCCCGCGCCCTGATCTACAAGGCGGCGGCAAGCGCGGAGCACAGCGGCTCCGGCTTCCCCGACGTCAAGCAAGCGGCGCAGGCGAAGATCGTTGCCTCGGAAATGGCGATTAAGGTGACCAACGACGCGCTGCAGGTCTATGGCGCGGCCGGCTATTCCCGGCGCAACCCGCTGGAGCGCATGGTGCGCGACGGCCGCATGTTCACCATCGGCGGCGGCACCGCGCAAATTTTGCGGACCGTGGTGGCGAGCCATATCCTCGGCCGAAAGCTGCCGCAGACGCGCGATGGTCATCTGAAACTTGCGGAACGCGAGGCCGCCGACAAGGCCCGGAACGCGGCCGAATAAGTGACCGTAGCGGCGTTAACGGCGCGCCCCGGCCTCCGACAACAGGAATTGGCGCAGCACGACCGCGCTGTTCCGCGCCTCGTCCTTCGCCGCAAAGACGAATGTCACCCGCTGCGTCGCACAGAGGGATTTCACCAATTCCACCGCGACTGGGTTCTCGGTCAATTCGGCGCGGTAGCGCTCCTGAAACTCCTCCCACCGCTCGGGTTTGTGCCCGTACCAGGTCCGCAGCGCCGGCGTCGGCGCCACGTCCTTCACCCAGTGATCGATCGCGGCCTT
>CAYYBI010000506.1:0-12168 GCA_964469835.1 uncultured Rhodospirillaceae bacterium | reverse complement strand
GACGAATTTCGGCGTCAATCTTGTACGCCTGGCGCCGGGGTCAGCGTCCGCGCAGCGCCATTGGCATAGCGCGCAGGACGAGTTCGTCTATATCCTCGAGGGCGAGGCGACGTTGGTATCCGATGCGGGCGAGACGGTCATGGGGCCGGGGACCATGATGGGTTTTCCCGCCAACGAGCCGGATGGCCACCAATTGGTCAACAAGTCGGCGCGGGAGGTGCTTTATCTCGAAATCGGCGACCGGAGCGGGGGCGATGAGGTGGATTATCCCGACATCGACCTGTTGATGCGATTCATCGGCGATGAACGCCGCTTTGTCCACAAGGACGGGACACCGTACGACTAGGGAGGCCGCCCAATGGCGTTGGAAATGAAATCCGCTTGCATGAAGTGTGACGCCGGGCTCGACATGGCGGGAGAAGCCTATATCTGCTCCTACGAATGCACGTTCTGTGCGCCGTGCACAAAATCCATGGCGCATGTTTGCCCGAATTGCGGCGGCGAGTTGGTGCGGCGGCCCCATCGCGAGAAAAAAGACTGAGCCGATGCGTCGGCGGATCTCGTCCGGTTCCCCATTGGAGGTCGAGTATGGCTACGCCCGGGCGGTGGTCGAGGGCGATTGGGTCTTCGTCTCCGGCACAACCGGTTTCGACTATATGACAATGACGATTTCAACGGATGTCGCCGAACAGGCGGTGCAGGCCTTCCGCAATATATCCAGTGCGTTGGCGGAGGCGGGCTGCAGCCTCGACGATGTTGTTCGCGTGCGGTACGTCTTGCCGGATCGCGGCGATATTCCGGCGGTGCAGCCGGTGTTGAGAAAATTCATGGCAACCGTGTCGCCGGCGGCGACTGCGATCATCGCCGGCCTTGTTGACCCGCGTATGAAAATCGAAATCGAAGTCACCGCCCGCAAACGGAAAGAGGGTTGACCCTTGGTCGACGGTCCCCGCAGTCCCGAGTACCTCGATCGGTTGGACCGGCGAGTTCGTGATTCCGGGCGGAGTATCATTGCCTTGGCAACCGTTCTGTGGAACTAGGGCTGTGATACGGTTTGCCGTGCCGGGCGCGGCGCGATCCCAATTATTCAGGCGAGGCGGATGGGCGGAATCGCCGGATTGATCGACACGGACCGCGGCCGGGATGCCGGGTCACTGCAGCGGCTTGCCGACTCCATGGCGGCAGAGCTAAAGCATCGCGGGCCCGACGGCGCGGGCAGCTTCGCGGATGCGGAAGCCGGCGTTGCGATCGGGAGTCGCCGCCTTGCCATTCAGGAAGCGGTCGAGAATGGCACTCAGCCAATGGAATCGCCCAATGGTCGCTACGTCGTGGCGCTGGACGGCGGGATTTTTAATTTCATGGGGTTGCGCGCTGATCTTGAAGCAGCGGGCGAACGAAATTGGCGGGACGGTTCGGATACCGATGTGATGCTGCGGGCGATAACGCGGCTCGGCGTAATGGGCGCGCTAGATCGGTTCGACGGCAGCTTCGCCTTTGCCTTGTGGGATAAGCAGGCGCGGCGACTCTATTTGGTTCGCGACCGCATGGGGGAAAAGCCCCTCTATTTTGGATGGTGCGGCGGGCATTTCGTTTTCGCTTCGGAATTGAAAGCGCTGACGATCCACCCGGAATGGAAGGGCGAAATCGACCGGGAGTCGTTGGCGTCGTTCATGCGTTACCGCCACGTGCCTGCACCGCGGTCGATCTATCGAGATATATCGAAGCTGGCGCCGGGTCATTGGCTGGCGGTTGATGCCGAGTCTCTGCGGTCGGACGGGATCGGAACGCCGCAGGCCTATTGGGATTTGCGCAGTGTCGCCGAACGCGGGGTGCGCAATCCATTCCAAGGCGATGATGACGCCGCGGTTGCGGAACTGGAACGTTTATTGACCGATTCGGTGCGCAACCGGATGCAGGCCCGTGTACCGGTTGGCGCGCTCCTGTCGGGTGGACCCAATTCGTCATTGGTCGTATCGCTGATGCAGCGCCTGGCGGAAGGGCCGGTACGGACTTTCACCATCCATTCCGCCGATGGCCGCGACCGTGAAGGGGCGATGGCGGACCATGTCGCGAAAGAACTCGGCGTTGCACATACAAATTTAGAGGTGGATGCCAACAGCGCCTTGAACCTCGTGGATCGCATGCCGCGTATTTATGACGAGCCGATCGCCGATACGCGCCAGTTGTCGGCGTTTCTGTTTGCTCAGATGACTCGTGAGCACGTCGGGGCTGTTTTGACCGGTGGCGGGGGGGACCCGCTGTTTTGGGGCCATCCGCGCTATGCGGTCGGCGCGCGGCTATGGGCACAGCTGGCCCGCCGACCGGCGTGGCGCCGCGCCCTTGCCGCAACATTGTCGCGGCAATTGCCGCTACGCGTGTTCAATCGGATTTCGAACCTACCGCAGTTGCCGCTTCGACTGGGCGACCGCCTGTACCGGCTGTTGATGGAATTAGCAAGCGGCGCCCCCGAACAGATTTTCGAACGGATGACCAGCTTGTGGAGAACGGTGGACGCACCGATGCCGCGGCCGGTCACCGGATATTTCCTGACCCCCGGAGCTTGGCCGGATCTCGAAGGGCCAATGGCGCGGTTCAGCTATGCCGACTTGGTGACCGATCTGCCGAACGGGTTCCTTGCCAGCGTCGATTGTGCCGCCATGGCCGTGGGATTGGAGGTGCGCGCACCCTTGCTGAGCAGGCCGCTCGCCGAGTTCGCCTGGCGCCTGCCGAACGACTTCAAATACCGCGAGGGCCGGCCGAAATGGATCCTTGGGACCCTGCTGGCGCGCTATTGCCCCGACCTGACGATTTCCAAGACCCAACCGGGTTTTGTACCGCCGATCGCCGCTTGGCTGCGGGGGCCGTTGCATGATTGGGCGGGTGACCACTTGTCGCCGGATAGTCTCAAAGCCGACGGCCTGATCGATCCAGAGCCGATACTAACCGTTTGGAACGAGCATCGGCAGGGCGTTCACGACTGGAGCGGCGAACTTTGGAACGTTTTGATGTATTTGTCGTGGCGGGCGGAATGGCGCTAGCCGCATCAACCAAGCGTTTCGTGTTACGGTTCATGCTTGGCGGATTTCTACTCGGATTGGCGCTTGCCGTCTGGGGATTCGGCATCGAACCGAACCGTTTGACTACAACGGAGCAAGTGCTTCGATCGTCAAAATGGCCGGCGGCCTAATCGCCGGTCAAAATCGTCTCGGTCAGTGACATCCATACTGGATCGCCTCATATCGATCTCGGGAAAGTGTCCAGTGTGGTGCGACGGATCAATGCCCTCCGGCCGGACATCGTTTTGTTGCTGGGTGACTATGTGATCCACGGCGTGCTGTTCGGCCGCTTCGCCACGCCCGAGGCGACGGCGAAAGTGCTCGGCGGCATTCGCGCCAAATATGGCGTCTTCGCGGTATTGGGCAATCATGATTGGTGGCTGGACGGTCCGCGAATTCAATCGGCCTTGCAGAGCAACGGCATTCACGTGCTGGAGAACCGGGCGCATCGACTAGAGATGGCGGGAGGGCCGGTCTGGATCGCTGGAATTGCCGATGACAGCACGCGGGATCCGGACCCGGCCGGAACGCTGCGGCACATTCCCGCAGGCGAACCGGTCATCGTTTTTGCCCACGATCCCGCGATATTCCGGGACGTTCCTGGGAGAGCGACGGTAACCGTGGCCGGGCATACGCATGGGGGTCAGATATATCTTCCATGGATCGACGCCCTCGTCGTGCCGGGGCGTGCGCCCCGGAGACACGCCCACGGGTTGATCGAGGAAAACGGCAAGGCGATGTTTGTCACCAGTGGGCTCGGAACAAGCATCATTCCCGTTCGGATTAACATGCCGCCCGAGATCGCTTTGATTAAACTTATGGCCGAATTCGGTCAAATTCGGTCCGTAAACAAACAACAGCGATAGTTTTGCATCATTCCCGTTCTCACATCCGTCGCGGATCTGCGCTCCGGCACTTTCCGCGCCAATGCCGAAGCGATGCGGGCGGTCGTGGATGATTTGAGCGCCATCTTTTCTCAGCTCGAAAAGGGCGCTGGCTGCGCATCGCCATCACCGGCATGCGTAGTTCTCCGTATTTACCGATTAACGTGCGCACGTCAGAGTAGGCCGATCGAGCGCGTGTCGGCAGTCATGCCTTTGTAACCATTAGGAATCCGGGTCCGACGCCGCGGGCATCAGGGCGACGGCGTCAAACCAGTTGGAAGCGGTCATGTCGGGTCCCGGTTGAAATGGACACCGAAGTAATGTCTTCTCGTGCGCATTGTTGCGTCGTCGTGTCCGTTGCCAGCGGTCCGCGGTCAAACGGCGCAGCGTGTGTGTAAGACGGCGTGGAGCCAAGGGAGAGGGGATGAAGATTGGGTCACTTATCCTTAGGCTCCTGCGGGATCCCAAAACCATCGTCGTGGGCGTTCTGCTCGGCTTCGTAGCCGGTTTCTATCTCAAGGATTTCTCGCATGCGCTGAAGCCGATTGCGAGTATCTACGTGTCGCTGCTGTCGATGTGCCTACTGCCGATCCTGGTGAGCGCTTTGATCTGGGGCATCGGCCAGATGCTGCGGCATCCGCGGACCAAAGAGCTCTTCGGTCGTATGGTGGTGGTCTACGTTGTCGGGTTGATCCTCCCGGTAGCCGTGACGATCGTTGTCACCCTGGTCTTGCAGCCGGGTGCGTCGCTCGGCGATGACGCGGCGGCTGCCCTGGGCGGCGAGATGACGAACGTACAGGAACATGGCACTGAGGGCGGGCTGCTCGCCTTCATGGAGACGCTGGCGCCGCCGAATATCTTCGAGGCGCTCAGCACCGGCCGCTTCATCTCCATCGTTTTTTTCTGCGCCTTGGCGGGACTGGCGCTCGGAGTCGTGCGCTCGCCGGGCGCGGACGACGCGTTGCGCATCTTGAACGCTTTCTATGACTCCTTCTCTAAGATCTTCGAATGGGTGCTGATTCCGCTGCCTATCGGCCTTTTCTGTATCGTTGCCTATCACATCTCGGAGGCGGACACCGAGTTGATCGTCGCCCTGGCCACCTTCGTCGGTGGTTTTTGGGTATCCGGCATTCTCGTGCTGCTGATCCATCTCGGCGTTCTCGCGGCCGTCTGTCGCATGGCGCCCTGGCAACCGCTCATCGCCTTGAAGACGCCGCTCATCCTGGCCTTCGCTACGGACAATCCCTTTGTCGCACTGAAGTCGGCGATCGACTCGCTGCAGACGCATTTCAATGTCGAGAAGGAAGTGGCCGATACGATCGTGCCCTTTGGCGTGCTGGCCAACCAGCACGGGCAGGTAGTCCTCTTCACATTCATGGCGATGTTTTTGGCGCAGCTTTACGGGGTCGAGTTGGGTGTGGCGAGCCTGATCACCCTCGCCCTCGGCGTGATCATCTCCGGGTCGGCAGCGGTCGGCGGAGGAGCGGCTTTGGCGCCGATCCTGGTGCCGTTGCTGGTGGGCCTTGGGATTCCCGATGCCCTCGCTATTGTTATCTTTGCCACGACCCAGCCGGCCGTGGCCAATCTCGGCTCCGTCTTGACAGTACAGGCAACCTGCAATCTGGCGGTATTGACGTCGCGCGGCACCGTCCGTGCTGTAGCCGAGACCGAGGAAAGTCTGCAGCCGGCGGCTTCGGGGAAGTGACACAATGATTGGGAGAGAAGCCATCCGCTTATTGTTCACACTGTTCTTGGGGATTTTCATGCTGGCGCAGCCGCGCGGTGCAATGGCGGCTCAGGATCTGCTGCCGTCGATCCAGCGCATCGTCGCGCGCGATGCCCTGGTCATCGCCGTTATCGAGGGATCACGGCCGCCGATGATCAGGCGCGGAAAAGACGGCACGTATTCCGGGTTCGACGTGGATTTGGGTAAGGAGATCGCGCGTGCGCTTGGCGTCAAACCGCAATTCGTTCCAGCAGGGCCGCGCGACGAAGACGTGATAGAAGCGGTCGCCTCGGGCCGGGCGGATATTGGATTATCCTACTTCAGTGAAAGCGTCGAGGCTGGTAAGCGCCTGTTTTTCAGCCGGCCCTACTTAATCGAGGCGCACACCGTGTTTATCAACCGCGTCAAGGGTGCGGAGTTCGATGATGACTGCCTCAGCATCTCCGGTCTGAAGCGCCTGGGAAAGAAGTCGGGCGGTCTTGGAATGCTGGACCGCAGTCGATACGCGAGACTGGCGAAACGGGCGGGTCCCGGCGCCGAAATTCAGCTCTTTCCAGACATGGAGAGCCTCGGCGCGGCGGTCCAGGCGGGGAAGATCGTGGCCAGCGTACAAGGCGAGCTATCGGCGAAATACTACTTGTCACGCCATCCCAAGGGCTCCTTCCGCATGAGGTACTGCATCGTACACAACGTTCGCAATCGGGTCGCGGCCCTGGTTCGGCCCGATGCGATCGATCTGCTGCGTTGGCTCGACATTTACATCGTCCAGCGGGGAGTCATCATCGATCTTGACACCCTGCTCTATCGAGCCGATCGCGCGGTCTATTGAGGGGCCGTCAAATGAAGATCAGCCGTTTATTTTTGCTTCTTGCCGCCGTCTGGTTCGCATGCCTCTCCGGTTCCGCCGCCAACGCGCAAACCGCGAGTCTTACCACGCGTCCCCTGTTGCCCGACCTTGCCCGGATCGTCGGGCGAGGCACGCTCGTGGTGGCGCAACTCAATCGAAACGTGCCGCCAATGTTTGCCAAGGAAGAGTCCGGCAAAATGGCCGGGTTCGACATCGAATTGGCCAGGGCCATGGCGAAGCAACTTGGAGTCAAGCTCGAGCTTCGCCGGACGGCGGAGACCTACGACGAGGTGGTCTCCCAGGTCGCGGCCGACGAGGCGGATCTTGGTATCTCCTTTCTCAGCCGAACCGCGCATCGTGCCAAGTACGTGCTTTTCTCGCAGCCCTATGCAACGCAGAATCGGAGCTTGCTGATCAATCGGGTGAAGGGGCTCAGGTTCCGTCGATCCTGCCCCTCGGTAGCGGAGCTGCTTCGGACGGCGAATTACGCCCACATGCTCGGGTTGGATGCAGGCTCGGCGATCGTGAAGAAGGTGCGCGAACTCAACCCCGACGCGCAGCTGAGCGAGTTCAAAAACAGTGAGGATCTGCATGCGGCAGTACTGGCGGGCAAGGTCGCGATCTCCGTCCAAGGCGAACTTGTGGCCCGCCGGTTCCTGTCGGAGAACCCGGCTGCGCGGCTCCGGCTGCGTTTTTGCGAAGTCGGACGCACCCAAGACCAAATCTCTGTTGCCGTGCCACCGGGGCGCCATGACCTTTTGCGCTGGGTAAACGTCTTTCTCCTTGAGCGCGGCATCAGTTTCGATGCATCCGACCTCATCGCCCACGAGGGGCCATGGAATTTTTGAGACCGGTCCGGATCGCCGGAATTTCGGATGATAGCACACGGAACCCCGATCCCGTTGGTGTCTTCGCGTAAATACCCGCGGTTGAACCTGTCATCGATTTCGCACGATCCCACGAATTCCCCGGGTGTTCGCGAACGGATCGCGATAACCGTGGCTGGGCATATGCATGGGGGTCAGGTATATCTTCCTTGGTTAGGAGCTCCCATCATTGCCGGACGTGCGCCGCCATGGCCACGGGCTGATCGAGGACGATTGCAAGGCGATGTTTGGACGCAGCGGCCTCGGAACCGGCATTATTTCCGTTCGGATTAACATGCTGCCCGAGATCGCTTCGATTACACTAGGGACCGAACACGGCCAAAACCGGTCGGCGAACAAACTACAACAATAGTTGCCGTATCATGCCCGTTCTCAAAACCATCATGGATCCACACTCCGACACGTTCCGCGCAAACGCCGAAGCCATGCAGTCGGTCGTGGATGATTTGAGCGCCACGTTTTCCGAGATCGAGAAGGGCGGCGGTGAGGCGGCGCGGGAGCGGCATTTGTCGCGCGGTAAATTGCTGCCGCGGGATCGCATTGAGCAACTGCTCGATCCCGGTGCGCCCTTTCTCGAAATTTCACCACTCGCGGCCCATGGCATGTATGGCGATACCATCGCGGCGTCGGGTTTGATCACTGGGGTTGGCGCGGTTTCGGGCGTCGAGTGCGTCATTGTCGTAAACGACGCCACTGTCAAGGGCGGAACCTATTTCCCGATCACCGTAAAGAAACACCTGCGGGCGCAGGAAATCGCACAGGAAAACAATCTGCCCTGCATCTATCTGGTCGATTCCGGTGGCGCCAACCTGCCAAACCAGGATGAGGTGTTCCCCGATCGTACCCATTTTGGCCGTATTTTCTACAATCAAGCCAACATGTCGGCACAGGGAATTCCGCAAATCGCGGTGGTCATGGGGTCTTGCACCGCCGGCGGCGCCTATGTCCCGGCAATGTCGGACGAGGCGGTGATCGTTCGCGAACAGGGCACGATCTTTCTCGGCGGTCCCGCCTTGGTGAAGGCGGCTACCGGCGAGATCGCGACACCGGAGGAGTTGGGCGGCGCCGACGTTCATTCCCGCGCGTCGGGCGTCACCGACCATTATGCGACCGATGATGCGCACGCGCTTTCGATCTGTCGGCGGATCGTCGCCAATCTCAACCGGCGAAAACAGATCACGCTCGATGTGGCGGAACCGAAACCGCCGCTATACGCCAGCGAAGAGATTTACGGAGTCGTGCCGGATGATATACGGAAGCCCTATGATGTCCGTGAAGTGATCGCCCGCATGGTCGATGGCAGCGAGTTTGACGAATTTAAGGCGCTGTACGGAACCACACTGGTTTGCGGCTTCGCGCGGCTGCACGGGTATCCGGTGGGGATCGTCGCCAACAACGGCATCTTGTTTTCTGAATCGGCGCTGAAGGGCGCCCACTTTATCGAGCTCTGCAGTCAGCGCGGCATTCCGCTGATATTCCTGCAAAACATCGCGGGCTTCATGGTCGGCAAAAAATACGAGGCCGGCGGTATCGCGAAGGACGGCGCCAAGATGGTTATGGCAGTCGCCTGCGCCAAGGTGCCGAAATTTACGGTGATCATTGGCGGCTCATACGGCGCCGGCAATTACGCCATGTGCGGCCGCGCCTATGGACCGCGGTTCCTTTGGATTTGGCCCAATGCGCGAATTTCAGTGATGGGCGGCGAGCAGGCGGCCAATGTGTTGGCGCAGGTGCGCCGCGACGGTTTGGAGCGATCGGGCAAAAGCTGGAGCGAGGCGGAGGAGGAAGACTTCAAGGCGCCAATCCTTGCACAGTATGAGGAGCAGGGGCATCCCTATTATGCCAGCGCAAGACTGTGGGACGATGGGGTAATCGATCCGGCGGAAACCCGGAACGTTTTGGGACTTGCCCTATCGGCCGCGCTCAACGCGCCGATCGAGCCGACCAAATTCGGCGTGTTTCGGATGTAACGAGAAAAAATTAGCTGGAGTGAAAATGGCGGAAGCGATGATTCTAACGGAAGTCGACGGCCGAGGAGTCGCCACGGTGACGTTGAACAGGCCGGATGTGCACAACGCCCTCAATGGCGACGTTATTGGCGGCTTGCGTACGATCTTCGACGACCTCGCGGCACGGGATGATCTTAAGGCGCTGATCCTGACCGGACAGGGCAAGAGTTTTTCCGCCGGCGCGGATTTGAATTGGATGCGCCGCGCGGCCGGGTTTTCGTACGAAGAGAATTTGGCCGATGCGAAAATCACGGCGGGTATGTTCGACAAACTGAATACCATGCCGATGCCGACCATCGCCAAGGTACAGGGCTCGGCCTTTGCCGGCGCCCTCGGATTGATCGCATGCTGTGATATTGCGGTCGCGGTGGAGGATGCGAAGTTCGCCGTTACCGAAGCGCGGTTGGGGCTGATCGCGGCGGTGATCAGCCCGTATCTTATCGCGGCGATTGGACCAGGGGCGGCGCGCCGGTATTTCCAGACGGCGGAGCGTTTCGACGCCGCGGAAGCAAAGCGGATCGGCCTGCTGCACGAGGTGGTGAGCGCGGACGCGCTGGATGTGTCCGTTGAGGGAATTTTGCGCGACATGTTGAAGAATTCACCGCCGGCGCTGCGCGCCTGTAAAACGCTGATCCGCGAATGCGCCGGGCCGGTCACCGAGGAAACGCGCGACGACACAGCGGGCCGCATTGCCGACATTCGCGCGACCGCGGAGGGGCAGGAGGGCATCGCCGCGTTTTTCGAAAAGAGGAAACCCGCCTGGTCCGTCCAACAAACGAGATCCGGCTGATGAGCGATCCTGTTGTTCTGTGTGCGGTTGATTCGCGCGGCGTCGCGACGGTCACCCTGAACCGGCCCGAAGTGAACAATGCTTACAACGCGGATGTCATCGACACGTTGATCGAGACGGCCGGGCGATTGGCCGGAGACGACTCGGTCCGGCTTGTCGTGTTGCGTGGCAACGGGCGGCATTTTCAGGCCGGCGCGGATCTCAAATGGCTCCAGGAAGTCTCGACCGAGTCGCCGGAAGTCAATGTTGAAGTGTCGCGTCACACGACGGACGCTGTGCGTGGCCTGAATGAATTTCCGAAGCCAACGATCGCGTTGGTGCATGGCGGGTGCTTCGGCGGCGGTACCGGGGTCATCGCGGCGTGCGATATCGTCATCGCGGCTGAGGACGCGATCTTCTCGATCACCGAAGCGCGCTGGGGGGTGATGGCCGGACCGATCTTTCCGCAGCTCAATGCCCGGATGGGTGAGCAAAATGTGCGGCGCTATGCGCTGACCTGCGAACGTTTCGGCGCAAAACGCGCCCATGAAATGGGGCTGGTTCATGCGGTCTGTCCCGAGGATGGGCTGGATCAGGCGGCGGCGCCGATCATCGACGCAATCCTGCAGGGTGGACCGAACGCACTGGGCGAAACAAAGCGGCTGATCAAGGACATCGCGGGGTTGGCCGTGTCCGACCCGCTTGCGGAGCAACTGGCGCAACAGCATGCGGCCAAGCGGCAAACGGAGGAAGCGGACGAAGGTCTCCGTAGCTTTGTCGAAAAGCGTGATCCGGCTTGGTATCCGGGAAAAGGGGCGCAGCTATGACCGAAAACGTAACGATGCAGGTAGATTCGCGCGGCGTGGCGACCATCACGTTCGACCGGCCGGACCGGCTGAACGCCCTGGATGCGGAACAGGTGGCGGCCTTTAACGCTGCTATAGGCGCAGCGTCACGGGATCCGGCGGTGCGTGTCGTGGTGTTGCAGGGAGCGGGCAAGGTCTTTTGCGCCGGCGCCGATATTCGCTATCTGCAATGGGCCGCCGCCCTGCCTTTCGAGGACAATCTGGCCGATGGCCGGGCGTTTTCGAACATGCCCGCCTTAGTTAGGGCCGCCCCGAAACCGGTGGTGGCCAAGGTTCAGGGGGGTGCGTATGGCGGTGGCGTCTCATTGGCGGCGGCCTGCGATATCGTTGTCGCGGCCGAAAGCGCCAGGATGGCGATTACCGAGTCGCGGTTCGGTCTGACGCCGTCGATCATGGTGCCGTACCTTCTGGGTCGCATCGGTCAACGGCAATGCCGCCGTTGGTGTCTTACCGCGGAAATGATGAGTGCGGCGGAGGCGCAGCGTATTGGTTTGGTCGATGTGATTGCTCCGGAAGGTGCGCTGGAGACGGAGACCGACAAGGTGGTCGACCGGTTGCTGATGAATTCGCCGGGCGGTCTTGCGGAAAGCAAGGATTGTATTGGGGCGATGGGCCGCCCGCCGATCGACCAGACGATGGTCGAGCGCGCGTTGGACGACTTTGTGCGTGGCCGCGCAAGTCCTCAGGCCGTCGAGGGAACACGCGCTTTCGTCGAAAAGCGTCCGCCGGCATGGGCGGAGGAGGTGTCCGGGTGAAGTGGAGGCATCGCCCGCGATTCACCGGGTTCATATTCACTGTCTGCCTGCTGGGTCTCATTGCCTTGGCGGTGGCAGAGATTGGTACCGTTTCCCTCATCGTCATGCTCGTGGTCGTTTCGGTGGCGATTGGGGCTTTCTATCTAATCTTCCCCGGCAACAATTTTTTTGCGATTTCGCTGTCCAACTTCCTGGGCGTCTATGCCTGCATTTTCACATCCTTCGTCTTGACGAATTTTCGACCCGTCTCGCCGCTGGCGGTCCAGTTCGGCTTTGCCTTTCCGGTTTTGGCGTTTCTGGGCGGTGTCCTGTGGCGGCGTTCCAGTATCGAATCAATCGTTGCGTCCAATCGATTGCGCGACGAACGGC
>CAYYBI010000505.1:0-7404 GCA_964469835.1 uncultured Rhodospirillaceae bacterium | reverse complement strand
CGTCGGCGATGGCGAGGGCGCTCAGAAAAACTTTCAGCCCGATCGGCGCGCGGCTGCCGAATAGTGCCAGAATACCGAGGGCAAAGGCGATGTCGGTTGCCATCGGGATGGCCCAGCCGCGTTCGCCCGGTCCGCCAAGATGAAAGATCAGATAGATTGCCGCCGGCACGATGGCGCCGCCAAGGGCCGCCCCGACCGGCAGCATTGCCTGACGGACCGACGACAACTCCCCAACCACCAGTTCGCGCTTGATTTCGAGCCCGACGACGAAGAAGAAGATCGCCATCAAACCATCTTTGATCCAGTGCTCCAGCGACAGCTTGAAGGAGGCTTCGTGCCAACTGATGCCGATATAGGTGTTCGCCAGTGCGAAATAGCGATCGGCAAAGGGCGAGTTGGCGAGGATCAGTGCCAATACCGCGCTGGCCATGAGAACGACGCTGCCGGAAACCTCCGAATGAAAGAACCAGTTGAAAGTGCCCTTTTCCCTCTTCTCCTTTGCGCTCGCTGAACTGTTCATGTCGACCCCCGATTATTCCCCAGAGCGGCATTATGCTCGGACACCGTCACGGCAATAGAAGCCTGCAGCCGATCCGTGTACAAGCCGAAAGGACTATCTGCTCGTGGTCCGGCAAAGCCCATCACGTGCGCGCCACGATGCGGATGACTTGATGTTCGGCCATATGTTCAGAATTCGGAACGCAAGATTAGCAGTTCAAGAATGTCACCGGCGTCGGCGGGGCTGTTCCGCGAAATTTGAACCGTCCACCTCTACCGCATAATCTGTCCGGACCAATTTCCGACGTGCGGCCGATCGATGCCGCGCGCCTTTCGGCAGAACAAGAGGACATCCCGTGCAGTTCGGCATCTTCAACGTCATGCAGCAGCGCCAGCGCGAGAAGTCCTCGCACCAGATCCTCACGGAAGCAGTCGAACAGACCAAGGTCGCCGAGGAGCTGGGCTTTTCGACCAACTGGTATGCCGAGCATCACTTCTCCAATTACAGCCTGTGCCCCTCGCCCCTGCTGATGGCCGCCCATTGCGCCGGCGCCACGTCGCGCATCCGCCTCGGCACCGCCGTGGTGGTCCCGCCGCTCTACACCCCGGCGCGGTTGCTGGCGGAAATTGCCATGGTCGACAGCCTCAGCAACGGCCGGCTCGAACTCGGCATCGGTAACGGCTACCAGACCTATGAGTTCGAGCGCTTCGGCGTCGACCTCGACAACAACAAGGCCATGACCATGGAAATGGTCGACATGATCGAGCGCGGGCTGACCCAGGACACGTTCAGCTACCAGGGCACGCACTATCAGCAGCCGGAAACCGCGATCAACGTGCGTCCGTTACAGACGCCGCACCCGCCGATCTGGTTCGCCAGCAACGATCCGATGTTCGTCACCCGGGCGGCACGCAGCGGCTACACCATCTTTACCTCGGGGGTGCTCGGCAGCGACAACCGGCTGGCGCGCACCCGCGCCCATATGGACGGCATCCTGAGCGAGGACGGCCAGGACCCGGCGTCGCTCAAGGTCGCGGTGCTGCGCTTCGCCTTCGTCAGCGACGACAAAAAAGAGGTTGAACATTATGTCGACTGCGCGCGCTATCAGCAGCGCCTCGCGGTCAGCCTGCGCAACCGCCAGGAAAGCGTGGTCGACGGCTACATGATTCAGGAAAAACCCTATGACGAAGAGCTGCCGTTCGAGCGGCTGGTGCAGAACGTGCCGGCCGGAAGTGTGGAGAAATGCGCCGCCAGCATGGTCGACGTGATCCGTCGGGTGAAGCCGGTGCATATCGCGATCCAGCCGCAGCTCGGCGACATCACCCATAAGCAATCGCTCAAATCCATGGAGCGCTGGGCGGCCGAGGTCATTCCGGCAATCGAGAGGGAACTCGGTCAACCCCTTTCGGAGGTCAACAAACCGGCCGGCGCGGCAGCGGCATAAGCGATGGTGGGCTCGTCGATACCGAAGATGCTTCCGACGTCCAGATGTTCTGGTCGAGTTCAGCGAATGCGCGGCCGCATACTTCGACAGGCTCAGCATGAGGCCGCTACGTTGCGGACTGTGTTCATACTACGCTTTATGGATTTTCTCATCCTGAGCCTGTCGAAGGATGCGGAAATTCGGCACGCCGCAACCGAAGGGAATGACGTTGGTGGTGGATTGACCCTGAAATTCCGAGGAACCGCATAACCATGGGTGCGCTCGACGGCATTCGGGTGCTCGATGTCAGCCAGGTGCTCGCCGGGCCGTACTCGGCGCAGATCATGGCGGATAACGGCGCCGAGGTGATCCGGGTCGAATCGCTGGAAGGCGACCTGTGCCGGAACTTCACCCCCAGCCGTGGCGGCCAAAGCACCATCTTCCTCGCGGCGAACCGGGGCAAGCGCGGCATTGCGCTGAACCTGAAAGCGCCGGAGGCGCGCGCGGTCCTGCACCGCCTCGCCGAACGCGCCGACATCATGATCCAGAGCTTCCTGCCCGCGCGCGCGAAAGCCTTCGGCATCGACTATGAATCCGTGCGGCGAATCAATCTGGATCTTATTCACGTGACGATCTCGGGCTATGGGCACAAGGGGCCACTGCGCAACAAGCCGGGACTCGACACGATGGTCAGCGCCTATGCCGGCCTGATGGCGATGACCGGCGAAGCAGACGGCCCGCCGGCGCGGTTCGGCACCCCAGCAATCGATATGAGTACCGGCATGATGGCCTATGGCGCGGCGATGACCGCGCTGATCGCGCGCAACAATGGGCAGGGCGGCCAGGCGGTGAACCTGTCGCTAATGGAAACGGCGATCAGCCTGCACGCCTTTCACGCCACCAACTGGCTGATCGAAGGTCAGGTGGGCCAACGCGAAGGGTCCGGATTCCTCAAGCTGGCGCCCTATGAAGCGATGCAGTGCCGGGACGATACGATCCTGTTGGGCGCGCCCAGCGAATCCGGCTGGCAGCGAATCTGCGCCGCGCTCGACGCGCCGGATCTGGCCGAGGATCCCCGGTTTCTGACCAACGCCGACCGGGTAACCAACCGGCCGGCCCTGCGCGACGCCCTGGAGAAAATCCTGAAAACCGAAGACGCCGCACACTGGCTGCTGAAGTGCGAAGCCGCCAACGCGGTCGCCGCGCCGATCCACACCGTCGATCAGGTTTACGAGCAGGAACAGGTGCGGGCCAACGACATGATCGTCACGGTCGAGGACCAAGAGGACGGCGAGCTCCGCCTCGCCGGCATGCCCTTCAAGCTGAGCGGCACGCCGGGAGACCCTGCGGGCGCGCCGCCCCGCCTCGGCGAACACACGGAAGAGGTGCTGCGTGGCGAGTTGGGAATGTCGGATGCCGATATCGCGGCGCTGCGCGAGGCGGGGGCGATAATGATCGAATGAACGATGCGACAACGAATCTTGCAGACAGCGCATCTAGTTTCCTAATTTATTATTACAGAACAAAACGATAGAGAATAGCGAACCGAAATGGACAGCGGGCAACGAGCATATCTTCGTAGGAAAAGAGAACGGCTGAACGCGATGCGCGAGGGTATTTATCGCGCATTCGAACGTGGCGTGGCCAAAGCGTTAATGCGCTCCAACATCTGTTCAAGATTGGACGATGAGCTTGCCGAACACATCAGACTATGGTCCGTTGAAAGCACCGGCCGACAAGAAGCTATTTGTGTAGAAACCGAAGATCTCAACAGCGACGAATGGCTGAGAGTCGCGCACGATCTACTGGATGCAATTAGCGAACCCCATTATCCCGTATTGACAGGATTCGGTTACCCTGTGGTCGGTGCAATTTGCTCGAGCGACGCGGTAATTGATCTCCTTAAGGAAATTCTAAGCCAGCAGGAGAGCGCATCAGTGCTGTGCTTGTCGAAGCCTGGTGGTTTCTTTTTTGGCGTTTACGAAATGGAATACAGCCAATATGGAAAGTTTTCGATTTCCGCATGGGGAGCAATGAAGCATTTCCTGGTTGAGCAATTAAAGTCAGAATCCGCCGAATGGCACACCGTTGACCAAGCGACTCAAACCTAATCAAAATTAACGAGACCTAAGCCCCTTCCAGCTCCTCCAGCGTGTTCGGCCAATCGCCCTTAAGCAGCCGCGACAGCGCCCGGTCGGCCAGGATCTTGCCGCCGGTCTGACAGCGCGCGCAGTAGTTGGTCTCGTTGCTGGCGTAGCGGATCCGCTGCACCGGCGCGCCGCAGGCGGGACAGGCTTCCTTGTAGCGCCCATGCGCCGCCATGCCGTCGCGGAACGCCGTCACCTTTTCCGGGAAACCGTCGCCGGTTTCCGCCTTCAGCCGTTCGATCCAATGCCGCAGCGTCCGCTGCGTCGCCCCATGGAGCCGCGTGATCTCGTCGTCAGACAGGGATTGCGAGCGGGCGACCGGCGACAGCCGGGCGGCGTGTAGGATTTCATCCGAATACGCATTGCCGATGCCGCTGAACCGCCTGGGATCGGTCAGCGCCCGTTTGAGCGTATGGTTCTCGGCTACCAGCGCGTCGCGAAAGGCCGGCAGATCGGCGTCGAGCGGCTCGGTTCCACCGGGATCGAGCGCGGCCAACGCCGCCGCTCCCTGCACAACATAGAGCGACGCGCGTTTCTTGCTGCCGGCCTCGGTCAAAACCAGGCTGCCATGAGAGAAATCAAAAGCGGCCAAGTCGCGCTTGCCGGCCAGCTTGGCCTCCGCCGCTTTCCAGTGCAGCCGCCCGGCGATCATCAGGTGCAACACTAGCCAGAGCCCGCCGTCCAGCCCGATCGCGATGCACTTGCCCACGCGCCGCAAGCCGGTGACGTTTCGGCCCGCCGCGTCCCGGATCGGCAGTTGCACGGTGCGCAGCAGGAACGGGCTGCGCAGCCGGACATCGTTCAGGGTTTGGCCAAGGATGCGCCGGTCCAACGCCTCGATGTAAATCTCGATATCCGGCAGTTCGGGCATGGCCTACAGCTCGATGAATTCATCCACATAGCCCCGGTATTGCTGCGTCTTCGGCTTGTCCGCGTCCTCGGGCAGGACATAGCGGATCGAGCTTTGGCCCTTGAGCGCACGGGGCAGCACCATGACACGGATGAAGCGGCTCGGTGTATTTGCATCGGCCTGGGCGAATACCGGGTCGGGTCCGGATTCGAACCAGGCCTCGCCCGGCGCGTACTCATGCGATGCGCCCTCGGCGTCAATACGGATCGACCCGTCGCGGAGGCAGCGAATGCCCGGGCCCTGATGGGTGTGGGTGAACGCGCAGCCGCCCGGCGGAAAGGCCACGGAATCGCAGCGCATTAGCCATTGCTTTCCATCGCCGGGGTCGAGCGTCGCAATGGGCGCGCGGAGTTTCTCGGCCGGGTCAACGGCACTCTCCCGGGTCAGTTCAAAGCGCCAAAGCCGCGCCCCCGCCGGCCCCGCCCGGAGCGATACCGCGCCCGAGCCGAACCAGGCATCGTCTTCCGGCACCGGATATCCCTCGATCTCAATCGACCCATCGGCAACATAGATCACCCGGTTCAGCGCGGCGAATGTCAGGCTCACCGCTGCCGCCACCCGGTCCTCGATCAGCCGCAGGGCGATACTCACGCGAGCTCTTCCGTCGGAAAATCGGCCGGGCTGGTGATCTCGAGGATTTCGCAATCATCCGACCGGCTCAACACGTCGTGCGGCACGCCGGGCGGCTGATACACGCAGTCGCCGGGCAGCAGGGTGTGAACCCCGTGCTCGCCATAGTCGAACTCGCAGATGCCCTGCAGGATGAACACCATCTGGAAATCGAGATCGTGGCGGTGCATCCCGGTCGGTCCCGGCATCGGCTCTGCACAGCGGCTGAGATGGGCGTTGAGCCGCCCGCCGGTCGCCGCCGCAATGCCAAGATCGCGGCGCAGCAGCCAGGGGCGCAAGGGATGCGCGGTGTAGGGCGTTTCGGCGGCGCGCACCACGCTGAATTTCTGCACCGGACCGGAGGTGGGCTCGACGTATTTCTCGATCCCGGTTTCCATCGTCGGGAAATCGCCCGGGCTGACCACCTCGAGCACGACGCAATCCTTGGTGCGGTCGGTCTGCTGATGGGTGATGCCGGAGGGCTGGTAGATGCAATCGCCGGGGATCACCGTGAACTCGCCGTAGTCGGCATATTCGAAGGTCGCCGACCCATTCAGCACATAGACGATCTGCACGTCGAGTTCATGCTTGTGAATGCCGGTGCCGCCGGGCATCGCCTCGCGCGAGCGGCTCAATGACGCGCGCCAGCGCCCGCCGGTCGCCGCCTTGATGCCGAGATCGCGATACTCCAGGAACGGCCGCAGCCCATCCGCCTTGAATTCGGATTTCGACGCCTTGGAAACGCTGAACCGGTTTATCAGCTTTTCACTACTAGTAGACTCATCCGGCATGGTTTTTAGCCCTCCTCTGCATTGGTCGCGCGGCGGCGCGGGCAAGCCCGGGCATGCGCTCGGCAAGGCGCGCGGCCTCGTCAATAATCTCCTCGATCAAATCACCGACCGGCCGCACCTCGTGGATCATACCCGCAATTTGTCCCGCCGCCGACTGGCGCCGATCCGCGTCGTCCGGCGGGTGACGTCCGGCGCGCGCCGCACGCCGCAAGGCGGCCAACTCGTCCTTGGACGCGCCCGAACGCAGCGCCGCCTCATAGGCGATCAGTTCCGGCGTGGCGATGCAGCGCACGGTCGCCCCGGTCATCGCCTTGGTGACCACGGTGTCGGTCTCGCACATCTCGATCAGCCGCCCGACGCCCCAGGCATTCAGCCCGCTTTCCGCCGTCGCCATGAACAGCGTCCCGATCTGCACGCCGACCGCGCCGAGCGCGAATGCGGCGAGAAAGCCCCGTGCGTCGCCGATGCCGTCGGTCGCGAGCACCGGCACGTCGACCGCGTCGACCACCTGCGGCACCAAGGGAAAGGTGGCGACCGAGCCCACATGGCCGCCCGCCTCGCAGCCGGATGCGATCACCGCGTCCACACCCTCCTCGACCATGCGCTTCGCATGGCTCACGGTGGGAATGACCGACAGCACGGTGATGCCCGCATCCTTCATCATCCGTACCGCGACCTCGCCCGGATCGGCGCGGCCCGTGGTGACGATCGGCACGCCGAGCTCGATACAGATGCGCGCCCGCGATTCGGTGAAGCCCCGCCCCATGGCGGTGATGTTGACGCCGAACGGCTTGTCCGTGCGCGCCCGCACCGCCGCGATATCGGCGCGCAGTGCGTCCTCCGTGCCGCCGAAGGTGGGCAGGATCCCGAGCCCGCCCGCATTGCTGACCGCCGCGACCAACTCGACCCCACCACCGCCCTGCATCGCCCCTTGCAGGATCGGATAACGAATGCCGAGCATGTCGCAGATGATCGTGTGGAACATGGGGACCCCAAATAAACCGCTATTCAAGCTGAACGAAAGA
>CAYYBI010000504.1:0-5914 GCA_964469835.1 uncultured Rhodospirillaceae bacterium | reverse complement strand
CAAGGCTGTCCGGGCGGAGCAATTGCACGCTGTGTTCGAGAAGGATGCGACGGTCGCGCACCTCATCGACATTGGCCCTCGCCTCGCGTACCTGTTCCGACAGGGAGCCATAAGCGAACAAACCGCGTTCGCCCTGCACAGTGTGGTACACGAAATACCCGGTAATCGCCGTGGCAAGCACTGGCAGGATTACCTGTTTCGCCCGTTTTTTCGCTTCGCGGATCAACATAACAACCGCAACGAATCACAGATCGCGATTCCGGGTCAAGAGGAAATTTTTGCCGCGAGTCAAAAGGTTAACAAACGACATTCGCGCGGCGACTCACATATCCCGCAGCGGGCCCAAGTCCGGTCGCCGATAACGGCTTATTTGAGCACGGACCGTCCGGCATAAAACGCCTCTTCGCCGAGGCCTTCTTCGATGCGCAGAAGCTGGTTGTATTTGGCCAATCTATCCGACCGCGATAGCGAGCCGGTCTTGATCTGTCCGCAATTGGTGGCGACCGCAAGGTCGGCGATCGTCGTATCCTCGGTCTCGCCGGAGCGATGCGACATGACCGCCCGAAAGCCGGCCCGATGCGCCATTTCCATGGTCTCCAGCGTCTCGGTCAGCGTGCCGATCTGGTTGACCTTGATCAGGATCGCGTTGGCCGCGCCCTGTTCGATGCCGCGCGCCAACCGCTCCGGATTGGTCACGAACAGGTCATCGCCGACCAACTGAACTTTCTCGCCAAGCAGTTCGGTGAGCGCCTGCCAGCCATCCCAATCGTCCTCGTCCATGCCGTCCTCGATCGACAACACGGGATATTTGGAAACGAGGTTTGCCAGGTATTCCGCATGGCCGGCGCTGTCCAGGCTCTTGCCCTCGCCCGCCATCTCATATTTTCCGTCCTTGAAATATTCGCTGGAGGCGCAATCGAGTGCCAGCATGACATCGTCGCCCGGTTTGTAGCCGACCGCCTCGGTCGCGCGCATGACGAAATCGAGCGCTTCCTCGGCCGACTTCAGGTTCGGTGCAAAGCCGCCCTCGTCGCCGACATTCGTACCGTGACCGGCGTCGCTCAAGGCTTTCTTGAGCGACTGGAATATCTCGGCACCCATTCGCAAGGCTTCCGCGCCCGTTTCGGCCGAGACCGGCATGATCATGAATTCCTGAATATCGATTGGATTGTCCGCATGCGCGCCGCCATTGACGATGTTCATCATCGGTACCGGCATGGTGCGGGCAAATACCCCGCCAACGTACCGATAGAGCGGCAATCCGGCGTCTTCCGCCGCGGCCTTCGCCACCGCCAGCGATACGCCGAGCAGCGCGTTGGCGCCAAGCCGTTGCTTGTTTGGTGTGCCATCGAGGTCGACCATCATCGCGTCTATATGAGTCTGATCATCCGCTTCCATACCGGACAACAGATCGAACAGCTCGCCATTTACGGCGGACACCGCGTCGAGCACGCCCTTACCACCATACCGCTCATCGCCGTCGCGGCGTTCCACCGCCTCGTGTTTGCCGGTGGAGGCGCCGGACGGCACGGCCGCGCGGCCAAAGACACCGTTTTCCAAAGTGATGTCCACCTCGACCGTCGGGTTGCCTCGGCTGTCGAGTATTTCGCGCCCGTGAATGTCGATGATCGCGGTCATGGATAGGGTTCCTGCACAGATGAATTGGCGGCGATGGCCTTGCGAAACCACGGCATACACCGCGATGCATCACGCTTTCAAGCGATCATCCGCGATCGCCGTCACTTCAATTGCGGGAACTGCCAAAATAGAAGCCCAACACCAGGGTGAGTACCGGCAGCACCAATGTTTTAAGCGCTTCCAGCATGAAATCGGCCGGTTCGCGCCACGCGAATCCCGATACCATGCCAATCAGCGTGAAGACGAGAAGCCCGCCAATTATGCCAGCGAACAACCAAATGACAATCAGGGCGATATGAGACCGGTCATCGGCTTGGCGGCGTTTGGAATATTCATCCGCCGTATCCGCCGCCGCGACATTACGTTTTTCAAGGGCCTGCGCGTCGGCGAGTAACGCTTCCAGCGTTTGGTCCGAAGCCGCAAGATCACCGGACGGCATAATTAGGATGCGCTTTTCTTGACCAAGCGTTCCGCCACCCCGGTCAATCGCTGCGCTTGGCGGTAGAGGTCCTGGGCCTCCTTCTCCAGCTTCGCGCGTTCGGCTCCCGAGGCCTGCTTCGCTTCTTCTACCTTTTGATAGACTTTCTCGAGGAGTTCCTGCGACGTGGCTGTCAACTCCTTGGCTTCGTTCAATTCCTGTTCGGCCATGCCCAGCCTTTCATTGCAGCGAAAATCACCCCCGTAAGAATGCCACCGATTTTAGATCATCCCGGGAAGCGGACCTAATAAATACGCAAGAGCGATTACGATAATCGTCCGTACTGTCCGTTCGTGTTCGCCGAGTCAGATTACCACCGGCTTCGCTTTCGACAACCGGTCCATCTCCATCAAAGTTTCGAGCAGTTCCGGCATGTTCTCAAGCCGGATCATGTTCGGTCCGTCCGAGGGCGCTTTATCGGGATCCTGATGGGTTTCCATGAACAATGCCGCCACGCCCACGGCCACGGCCGCGCGCGCCAGAACCGGTGCGAACCTCCGGTCGCCACCGGACGTGCTCCCCTGGCCGCCCGGCTGCTGCACCGAATGGGTCGCGTCGAACACCACGGGGCAACCGGTCTGCGCCATGATCGGCAGCGACCGCATATCGGAAACCAGCGTGTTGTAGCCAAAGCTCGCGCCGCGTTCGCAGACCATGACATCGCGGTTGCCCACACCATCAAACTTCGAAACCACGTTCGCCATGTCCCAGGGCGCAAGGAATTGGCCCTTCTTGACATTGATCGCCTTGCCGGTGCGGCCCGCGGCTTCGAGCAGATCGGTCTGGCGGCACAGAAAGGCTGGGATCTGCAGGACGTCCACCGACTCCGAAACGATCGCACAGGATTCAGCGTCGTGCACATCGGTGAGCACCGGACATCCCGTGCTCTCGCGAATCTCCCGGAATATCGGTAACGAGTTCTGCAATCCAACGCCACGCGGGCTGTCCGCCGAGGTGCGGTTGGCCTTGTCGTAGGACGATTTGTAGATGAAACCGATTCCCAACTTGCCGGTCATCTCCTTGAGCGCGCCGCTCATGTCGAGCGCGTGCTGGCGGCTCTCCATGACGCAGGGGCCGGCAATCACGGCTAACGGCAGGTCGTTCGCGACTTCGACATTAGCAATCTTGACGCGACGAACTTCTGTCATAACGGCTTCCTACTTCTGCTAAACCAACCGCGATTGATCGACGGCGGCTTTGATAAAGCTGGTAAACATCGGATGAGGCTCGAACGGTTTCGATTTCAATTCAGGATGGAACTGAACACCGACAAACCAGGGATGGTCGACGAGTTCGACGATCTCGGGCAGTTCACCGTCCGGCGACAGGCCGGAGAAGCGCAGACCAGCCTCCTCGAGCCGCTGCCGGTAATTGATATTCACCTCATACCGGTGCCGGTGCCGCTCGGTGATCGTGCTCTGATTGCTATAGATTTCCGCCACTTTGGTGCCCGGCAAGAGATTGCAGGAATACGCGCCGAGCCGCATCGTGCCGCCGAGATCGTCATCTCCGGTGCGCCGCTCGACGAGGTTCCCCCGCGACCATTCGGTCAGCAGTCCAACCACCGGTTCCGTAGTCGGGCCGAATTCGCTGGATCCCGCAGTCGACAATCCTGCCAGATTGCGCGCCGCTTCGATGACCGCCATCTGCATGCCGAAACAGATGCCGAAATACGGCACCTGCCGCTCACGCGCATATTGCACCGCTTTGATCTTCCCTTCGGTGCCGCGTTCGCCGAATCCGCCGGGTACAAGAATGCCATCGCACCCTTCGAGGCGACCAGCTACGCCGTCGGCCTCGAATATCTCCGATTCGAGCCAGTTGACGTTGACCCGGACCTTGTTGGCGATGCCGCCATGAGTCAGCGCCTCATTAAGGGATTTATAGGCGTCGAGCAGATTGGTGTACTTGCCCACGATACCGATTGTCACCTCGCCCTCGGGCGCGCGGATCGCTTTGACGATTTCGTGCCAACGGCTTAAATCGACGTCGCCTTCCTTGCCCTTGTGCAGACCGAAATGCTTCATCACCTGGGCGTCCAGGCCTTGATTGTGATAGGCGATCGGCACGTCGTAGATGGTGTCCACATCAAGCGCCTGAATAACGCGATCCGGGCCTACATTGCAGAACAGGGCGAGCTTCTGGCGGGCGTCGCCAGGGATTTCGCGGTCGCTGCGGCACATCACAATGTCCGGCTGAATCCCAAGACTAAGCAGCTCCTTGACCGAGTGCTGTGTCGGCTTGGTCTTCAACTCGCCGGCCGCATTGATATACGGCACCAGGGTGACGTGGATGAACAGGCTGTTCGTCCGCCCGACTTCGTTACCGAGCTGACGAATCGCCTCGACGAAGGGCAATCCCTCGATATCGCCGATCGTGCCGCCGATTTCGACCAGCACGAAATCCTCATCGCTCAGATCGGCGGCGATGAATTCCTTGATCGCATCGGTGACGTGCGGAATGACCTGCACCGTCCCGCCGAGGTAGTCGCCACGCCGTTCGCGGGCGATGACGTTGGAGTAAATCCGGCCGGCCGTTACATTGTCGCTCTGCCGGCAAGAAACCCCTGTGAAGCGTTCGTAGTGACCCAAATCGAGATCGGTTTCGGCGCCGTCATCGGTGACATAGACCTCACCATGCTGATAGGGGCTCATGGTGCCTGGATCGACATTCAAATAGGGATCGAGCTTCCGGAGGCGGACCTTAAATCCGCGGGCCTGCAGCAAAGCGCCCAGCGCCGCCGATGAGAGGCCCTTTCCAAGGGACGACACCACACCGCCGGTAATGAAGATAAATCGAGGCATCGTCTTCAAACCACCAACCGTGAAAAAGTCAGCGTCGTGTCACTTGCCAAAAATTCGGCCTCACTCGTTTGCGCCAGCGAAGGCGGCGCTCCCCTATTGCGAAAGCGGCACTTTGGGTTTTGCCGGCGTTTGCGGTTCCACCGGTGTTGTCGTGGCCGCCGGCCGTTCCAGAATCGATTTCCGATCTGTCCGCATACCTGCCATGATCGCCAGCGTCAAGCTGGTTACCATGAATGCCGCAGCCAATATCGCGGTCGTCCTAGTCATTAAATTGGCGGCACTGCGTACGCTCATCAACCCACCGCCACCACCACCGCCAATGCCGAGGCCGCCGCCTTCACTACGCTGCAACAGGACCGTCACAACGATGCCGATAGCGAGAATCAGATGAATGACAAGGATGATGGTTTCCAATGGTCCGTCCGCATCGGCAAAGTGTTTAAACGGGAAAACGTGCGCCGGACCGAGGATCGAAGCGGTCCGTCACCGGAGTATTTAGTCACTTCTGTAGCGCGTGGCTAGGGACAACTTTTCGCGATTGCCAGAAAGTCGTCGGCGACCAGGCTTGCGCCTCCGATCAGACCGCCGTCGACATCAGGAATTGCAAGGAGTTCCAGCGCATTGGATGGCTTCATCGATCCGCCATACAGAATCCGCATCGCACCGGCCTCGGCCTCCCCGTGACTTTCCGCCAGCACCGCCCGGATGTGGCCGTGGACCTCCAGAACGTCGTCTGGAGTCGGCGTGCGGCCACTGCCGATGGCCCAGACAGGTTCATAAGCAACGATGGTGTTGGCTGCGGTTGCGCCACCGGGAAGCGACAGGGAAACCTGCCGGCCAACCACGTCTAGCGCTTGTCCGGTGTCACGCTCTTCCTCGGTCTCGCCGACGCAGACGATCGCCGTCAGATCCGCGGCGTACGCCGCCAATGCCTTGGCTTGGACCAGGGCATCCGTCTCGCCATGATCGGTCCGGCGCTCGGAATGCCCGACGA
>CAYYBI010000503.1:0-4004 GCA_964469835.1 uncultured Rhodospirillaceae bacterium | reverse complement strand
CGCAGCCGCATCCTTCGTCAAGCTCAGGATGAGGCTACGTGAATCGAGCGTGCTGGCTCCATGTTTCCATTGGGCTGGCTCTTTGCTTCCATGTGATTGGTGACGCGGCTGCAACAGATTGGCCTCATTCTGAGCTTGACGAAGGATGCGGCCAGTGCTCGCTAGCCGCGCCAGAGCGTGAAGCCTCACAAAACGCGTCCAGTTGCCGCCGCCAGGGTGACGGGTTAGATTGGGTATGACTTCACAACGGGACAAAAATCAGATGGCGGAACCCTACAAGGTGTTCTGGCGGCCTGGGTGAACCAGCTGCCTTCGTACGAAAGAGTTTCTTTCGTCTCACAACATACCCTTTGAATCCGTCGACATTCAGGCGGACCCCAGCGGCATGGCGGAATTGCAGGCGCTCGGTGTTCGGTCGGTGCCGGTGGTGACCCGCGGCAAGGAATACGTCTTCGGCCAGATGCTCAAGGACGTCGCCGAGTTTCTTGGCGTCGACTACGACACCAAGCCGAAGCTCTCGCCGCAGGAACTGATCGACAAGCTCGACATGGTGATGACCGCGGCGCAGCGCTTCATCGCGCAAATACCCGAAGAAATGCTCGACGAGAACTTGCGCAACCGCAAGCGGGCGATCCGTCACCTCTGCTTCCATATCTTCCGCCTCGAAGAGGCGTTCCTGGATGTGGTCGAGAAAGACATCTATCTCACCCGCGACCTGCTCAACATGACGCCGCCGGATGACGTCAAATCCACGGCCGATCTGGTCGCGTACGGCAATCGGGTGCAAAAGCGCCTGCACAAATGGTGGGACGGTTTCGGCGACAAGGAGTGCGCCGGCGAAATCGACAGCTATTACGGCAAGCAGCCGCTGCATAATGTGCTGGAGCGCCATACCTGGCACCCGGCGCAGCATGTGCGGCAGTTGATGATGCTGCTGCGTGAAGCCGGGATCGAGCCGATCGATCCGGTGGACGACTCCGCGTTTACGGGCCTGCCGATTCCGCAAAAGGTCTGGGACGACGAAGCGGCCTGATCCGGCGGCTTTGCGGGCTTCGAAAAGGGGAAGAGGCGCCCGGGGGAAGGCGCCTCTTTTCGTTTGCAAGTTCGGGAGGGAACTTAGTCGCGGATGAGGGAGCGCAGATCCTTATCTCTTCAGGGTTTGATGTGATGCTGGTCTGGTCCGCTCATTCGCTTCTATTTAGAGAAACGGATGGGTGCCGCCGGAGGGGTTAAACGGAGGAAAATTTTTTACGTTTTTTTCGCGCCATCCGAAAATCCGCACGAAACGGCGATTTGTCACACCTGATTGTTGGGCCTGAATGCGCTAGCCTAGCGTCTCCCGCCTTCGCATTCCGGCTCTGTGCCCAACCCGAAAGTTTCCGATGGCCAAATCCACACTGTCGCTCATACCGGACAATTATCTGAAATTCGGCATCTTCCACGCGCCGTTCCACGCCATGAACGAGAACCCGACGCAGGCGTTGGAACGGGATATGGAATTGCTCCAGCACCTCGACGTGTTGGGCTACGACGAGGCCTGGGTGGGCGAGCACCATTCCGGCGGGTTCGAGATCATCGCCTGCCCGGAAATCTTCGTCGCCGCCGCGGCCGAGCGTACCCGGCATATCCGCCTCGGCACCGGCGTCGTCTCGCTGCCCTATCACCACCCGTTCACGGTGGCCGGCCGGATCACCTTGCTCGACCATATGACGCGCGGGCGGCTGCTGTTCGGCGTTGGGCCGGGCGCGCTGGTCGGCGACGCCTACCGCATGGGGATCGATCCGGAGGCCCAGCGCCGAATGATGAACGAATCGCTGGATGCAATCATCCAGTTGCTCGACGGCGAGTCGGTGACCATGAAGACCGATTGGTTCGAGTTGAAGGACGCGCGATTGCAGATCGGGCCCTTTCAGCGGCCGCGCACGGAGATGGCGGTCGCTTGCGCGCGCTCGCCGTCAGGCGCGCTGGCCGCAGGAAGGCACGGGCTCGGCATGCTATCGATCGGCGGCACCAGCGACGAGGCGCTGAAGCACCACGCCAACAACTGGCGCATGTTGGAAGAGGCGGCGGCGGAAAACGGCAAGACTGTCAGCCGTGACAAATGGCGGCTGGTCACCCTGATGCACATCGCCGAAACCCGGGAGCAGGCGCGCAAGAACGTCGAGTTCGGGCTGGAAAACTGGGCGCGCTATTTCCGCGAGATCGCCACATTTCCGATTGTGCCGCCCGGCATCGACAATCCCTATGAATATTTGATCGAAAACCAGATTGCGGTGATCGGAACGCCCGACGACGCGATCGAGTATATCGAGACGCTGCTGGAAGGGTCGGGCGGTTTCGGCGCGTTGATGCAGCTCGCCCACAACTGGGCCGACTGGGCGGAGACCAAGCGCAATTACGAGCTGATCGCGCGCTACGTTTTCCCGTATTTCCAGAACAGCAACCGGCTGCGCGACCTCAGCTACGAATACAGCCACACCAACCGTGACGCCTTCGTCGGCCAGGCGGCGCAGGCGATCCAAACCGAAATCGACCGCTATAAGGAACGCAAGAAGGACAGCGCGGCGGAATAGAGTGTGCGCTTGCCTGCCGGCGCGTTTATCGGAGAAGATGACTAGTCTGAAATCCGCGCGGAGAATCCCCATGGCAGATTTCGATATTCAACCGGGCGATGGCCCGGTCGGCGCTGCGATTACCGGCCTTGACGTCTCCCAACCGATCAGCGATTCCGTCTTTGCCGACATCGAAGCGACATTCTACCGCCATTCGGTCGTGGTCATCCGCGACCAGACCTTGTCGCCGGCGGAACTCTCGGCCTTTTCCCAACGCTTCGGCAAGGCGCAGGCCAATGTGCGAGCGGAAATTCAAAAAGGCGAAGTGCCGGAAATCACCCTGATTTCAAACATCATGGAGAACGGCAAGCGTGTCGGCTCGCACGACGGCGGGCGGTACTGGCATTCCGACCTGTGTTACCTAGGCAAGCCCAGCAAGCTCACCCTGCTACACGCGCTGGAAGTGCCGGTGCGCGATGGCGTGGCCTATGGCGACACCAGGTTCGCGAGCATGGCGGCGGCCTACGACGCATTGCCCGACGACATGAAGCAACGGTTTGATGGGCTCAAGGCCGCGAACGGCTACCGCTACATGTGGAACAAGAAGGCGCATGAGTTCGGCGTGCGCCCGGTCTTGAGCGACGCGGAGCTGGAGAAATATCCGCCCGACGCGATCCATCCGGTGGTCCGTACTCATCCAGTCACCGGCCTGAAATGCCTCTATGTCAATGAGGGCTACACGCGGGAGATCCTCGATATCCCCGAGGCGGAGAGCAAGGCGCTTTTGGGGCAACTGTTCGAGCATGTGCTGAAGCCGGAATTCCGCTATGCCCATAACTGGCGGGTCGGCGACGTGCTGATGTGGGATAATTGCGCGGTCCAGCACAAGGCGACGTTCGATTACGAACCGCCGCTGCGCCGGCTCATGCAGCGCTGCACCATCGAGGGATCGGTTCCGTTTTGAGCGGGCGACCGAGCCCGGTCAATCCCGGTCGGTCACCTTGCCGCGGGTCTTCTTGATCTCGCTCTGCCGCCGCTTGGCGGTGAGCCGCCGCCGCTTGGCGCCGGCGGGCGTTCGCGTTGCCCGGCGCGGTTTGGGCGGCGTCGCGGCCTCGCGGATCAGGTCGGCCAGCCGGTTCCGCGCGTCCTGACGGTTGCGGTCCTGCTGGCGGAAGCGGTTTGCGGAAATGACGATCACGCCGTCCCGCGTCATGCGGCTGCCCGCCAGCATCACAAGGCGGCTTCGCACCGTCGGCGACAGGGCCGGGCTGCGGGCCGCGTCGAAGCGCAATTGCACCGCCGACGCCACCTTGTTGACATTCTGCCCGCCTGGTCCCGGCGCGCGAATAAAACGCTCCTCCAGTTCGCTCTCGGACAGGACGATTGTCTCGGTGATTCGGATCATCGGTTGGGCCGCCGCCGCGCTGCCGCTTAAACCAACGGCCGCTTGTC
>CAYYBI010000502.1:0-9671 GCA_964469835.1 uncultured Rhodospirillaceae bacterium | reverse complement strand
AAGGGCGAGGTGGTCGGCATCAACACCGCGATTCTATCGCCGTCCGGTGGCAGCATCGGCATTGGCTTTGCCGTGCCGTCCCAAATCGCCGCCGGGGTAATCGAGCAATTGCGGAATTTTGGCTCCACCCGTCGCGGTTGGCTGGGCGTTCAGATTCAGGCGGTGACAGATGAAATCGCCGAGAGCATCGGACTGAAATCCCCGAATGGCGCGATGGTCGCCGGCGTGGTCAAGAAAAGTCCCGCAGAAGCCGCCGGTTTCAAGACCGGCGATGTGATTTTGACTTTTGACGGGCGTCGCGTCACGGAGTCGCGCCGATTGCCGCGCATGGTCGCCGAAACGGATGTGGGCAAGAATGTGCGCGTCGTGGTTTGGCGCAACGGCCGGAAGACGAATTTGACCGTCCGGCTGGGCGAGCTTGAAAAGGTCGATCAGGCGTCATTGAGCAGTCCTGCCGTGCCGCAGAGCACCGAAAAAGGCGGCAAGGAAATCAAAGAACTTGGGCTGACCCTGTCGGCGATTACTAAGGAACTGAAAAGCCGATATGAGTTGGCCGACGATCTCAATGGCGTCGTGGTTACCAAGGTTGAAAAGGAAGGCTCGGCATCGGAAAAAGGCCTCCGGGTCGGCGATGTTGTGGTCGAGATCAATCAGGAAAAGGTGAAATCGGTCGCCGAAGTGAACAAACAGGTTGTTCGCGCCAAGAAAGCGGGCCGCCGTTCCGTTCTCCTGTTGATCAATCAGGGCGGAGACCTGCGGTTCCTGGCGCTCAAGATCGACAGTAAGAAGGGCTGAGCCGCTCGAAAGTTACGTCAAGCGGCTTTTGCATTCGCCCGGGAGAGCGGCTACTCTGCGCTGATCTCTCATTCATCGCGGTTTCCCAAGTTTGACCAGTCCTGCCACGCCCTCGCCGTTTCGCTTGCGCGAATTCGGTGCCGCTTATCTCCTTGGCGCTGGTCATGGTGCATCGCACTGGATCACCGGGACGTTCTTTCTACTGCTGCCAAAAATTCGCGAGGAATTCGGCTTTTCCTATGCCGCGATCAGCCTGATCGGGACGGTCTATTACGCCGGCTCGCTCGCCACCAATTTGATCAGCGGACCGGTGGTCGACATATCCGGGCGGCGTATCGTCTTTCAGGTGATCGCCCTGTTCCTCGTGGGCCTCGCCATGATCGGGCTCGGATTTACCGGCAATATCGTTATGATCGCCGCAATGGCCCTGTTGATTGCGAGCGCCAATAATCTTTGGCATCCGGCGGCGATGTCCTTCCTGTCGTCCGAATACCCCGCAAACCGCGCGTTCGTGCTGTCGATTCATGGTGTCGGTTCCAATGTCGGCGAAGCGGTTGGACCGTTGGCCGCCGGCTTTATGCTGAGCACGCTGGCCTTCGGATGGCAGAAAACCGCGATCGCCAGCGCCATTCCGGCCCTGACGATGGCGGTTGTTACGCTGCTGGTGCTGTTGCCGAAGGATCGGCCGGTCGGTACCGGCGTGGGGCGGCGCGGCGTTGACGCCCGGACCTATATGCGCGGCATGTGGATGCTGTTGCGCGAGCGCGCGATGCTGGGACTGACGATCATGGCCGGGTTTCGCAGCATGGCCCAATCGGGCCTGAAATTCTTCCTGCCGTTCTATATCGTCGACGTCCTGAACCTGCCGTATGTCTATGCGGGATTCGCAATGACCGCGCTCTTGCTCGGCGGCATGATCGCGGCGCCGATCGCCGGCATGTATTCCGACCGTGTCGGCAGGCGTGCCGTGATCATGGTGTCCCTATGCGTGTCGTCGGTAATCATTGTCCTGCTGACGGCTATCGGCGACGGCAAGACGTTCGTTTTCGGGATTGCGTTGCTCGGCTTTACGATGCTGGCGATACGGCCGGTCATCCAGGGCTGGCTGATGGATATCGTGCCGCATAGCCTTGCCGGCTCCGCCATCAGCGTGATGTTCTCCGTGCAAAGCGTAAAGTCGGCGATCACGCCGGCCCTCGGCGGGCTTATCGCCGAGTATTACGGTTTGACCGCGGTCTTTTACATGCTCGCCGGTATACTTCTCCTGGCCAATCTGGTGGTCTTTATCCTGCCGCGCGATGCGGCCGAACCTACCGGAACGGCCCCCTGAGGGGGCGATTGGCCGAAACCGTGCTGTCCTCCATCACTAAATTCAAAATTCCCGGACCGGTGCTGCTGCTGTCGTGCGGCCATGGGGCCACCCATTGGGTCGCGGCGACGATTTATATCCTGCTACCGATGATCAAGGAGCAATTCGGGCTGAGCTACGCCCAGGCCGGATTGTTTCTGACGGTCTTTCATATCAGTTCGTTCGCCGCAAATTTCGCCAGCGGGATCGCGGTGGACATGAGCGGCCGCCGGGTCGCGGTGCAAATCGCCTCGCTGATCGTCGGCGGCATGGCGATCGTTGGATTCGGGCTCACCGGCGTCTATTTCGTGCTGTACGCCATGATCGGTTTCATCGGCGCCGCAGTGCAGTCCTGGCATCCGGGCGCCTTATCCTATCTTGCATCCGAATATCCGACCCGCCGGGGATACGTGCTGGCGATCCACGCGCTGGGCGCGAATGCGGGCGACGCGGTGGCGCCGCTGGTCGCGGGAATTTTGCTGCTGTGGCTGAATTGGCAAACCACTGCCTTCGTCGCCGCGGTGCCGGCCTTTATCATGGCGGCGCTGCTTGCGGTAACGTTGCTGCGAAGCGATGCGCCGTCCGGTGATGGCGGCAAGCGCGGCATGACGCTGGCTGTCTATCTGTCGGGGTATGTCGCGCTATTGCGGAACCGCGCGGTGATGGGACTCACCATGACAGCGGGGCTGCGCACCATGGCGCAGGTAGGGCTGTTTACCTTTCTGCCGCTGTATATCGCGGACGTCATGCATCAGAGCACGGTGTTCATGGGAACCACACTGATGGCAATGCAGTTGGCCGGCATGTTCGCGGCGCCGATTGCGGGCCATTGGTCGGATCGCGCGGGAAGACTGCCCATTGTCTTCGGCGCCTTGGCGTTGACGTCGGTGATGATCCTGGGCCTGACATTCGTCGCCGATCCGACGGTTTACGTCGCCGGAATCTCCCTAATGGGGTTTTTCTTGTTCGCTATCCGGCCGGTGATCCAGAGCTGGATGATGGATCTTGTGCAGCCGGAATTCACCGGCTCGGCCACCAGCGTGATGTTCGGCGTGCAATCGTTGCTCGGCGCCTGCACACCGCTGCTCGGCGGCTTCGTCGCGGACAGCTATGGTCTGGTCACGGTGTTCTACATGCTTGCGGGCATCATGATTTTTGCGAATGTGTTCGTCGTGATGCTGCCGCGGAGCGGCAAGGACGCCGTCGCCCAGTCCGACTAGGGGCGTGGTCCGGCGGCATTTTGCCTGCGGATCGGACCGGGGTTAGGCTGCGGTGCCGAAACAGGCACGACGAAGCGGACAACAGGATCCAGTATGGCGGACGCCGGATTGAAATCCGTGCTGCGACTCAAAGGCCAGAGCTCGATCATGATGGTCGGTCTGGGCCATTGCGGCGTGCATTGGGTGTTTGCGGTTTTTTATATTCTGCAGCCCTACATCAAGCGCGACCTGGGTATCTCCTATACCGAACTCGGTATCCTGCATGCGGTATTCCATTTCAGTTCGTTCGCGGCCAACATCGGCAGCGGGTTCCTGGTCGATTTCACCGGGCGCCGGGTGCTGCTGCAGGGCGCGGCCGTGGCGATCGGGGCGATGGCGCTGACCGCTTTCGCCGTCACCGACGCCTACCTGATGTTGTGCGCGATGCTGGTGCTGATCGGCGCGGCGAACAATTTGTGGCACCCGGCGGCGTTGTCCTTTCTCGCCGCACATTTCCCGGCCAACAAGGGCTATGCGCTCTCGGTCCATTCCTTTGGCGCAAGCCTCGGCGATACCCTCGCGCCGATCGTGGCCGGCGCACTGCTCGCGCTCTACACCTGGCAGGGCGCGGCAGCCGTCAGCGCCCTGCCGGTCTTCGCGATTGCCGCCGTGTTGTTGATCGTCCTGCTGCCGAGGGATGTGCTGCCGGCCGGCGCTGCCGGCGGAACCCTGTCTCTGCGGGAATATTTGCGCGGCCTCGGCGGCTTGATGCGAGATCGGGCGATCCTGGGGCTTGGGTTGATGGCGGGGTTCCGAACCATGGCGCTGTTCGGACTGCTGATGTTTCTGCCGCTCTACATGTCCGAAGTGCTGGGGCTGGAAGCCATCTATCTCGGGGTGGCGATGGCCGCCATGCAGATCGGCGGATTTGTTGCAGGGCCGGTCGCCGGGATTTGGTCGGACAGGATCGGCCGCCGGCCGATCGTGATGGGCGGACTGTTTTTGACCACCGTGATTATTCTCGGCCTCACCTTCATTGCCGATGGCGTGATTTATGTGACCTGCGTCGCCGTGCTGGGCTTCGGGCTCTATGCCATCCGGCCGGTGGTGCAAAGCTGGATGATGGATTTGACGCCGCCGCGGTTCAGCGGGTCGGCGGCGAGTCTGATGTTCGCGGTGCAGGGCCTCATGACGACGACGTTGCCGCTGGTCGGCGGATTCGTTGCCGACCGTTATGGTCTGGCCGCGGTGTTCTATCTGATTGCCGGATTGATGCTGTGCGCCAATCTCATGGCGGTAATCTTACCGAACCGGATTCGGCGAGAAGGCCTGGCGCCGTAGCGTCGGAAGATGGCTCTAGCGGCTGAATTCGTCTTCGCGATAACCCTGGATATAGAGCAGGGCGGTGAGGTCGGCATGGTCGATGCGGGCGCGCGCGCTTCGGGCGACCATGGGCTTGGCTCGGAAGGCGACCCCCATACCCGCCACTTCGAGCATCGCCAGATCGTTTGCGCCGTCGCCGACCGCCATCGTTGCCTTGAGCGGAAGAGCGCGTTCCTTGGCCAACGCTAACAGCCGCTCGCGCTTCGCGTCGCGGCCGAGGATCGGCTCGATGACCGCACCGGACAGTGCGCCGTCGGTGATTTCCAATCGGTTCGCCTGCTGGAAATCAAAGCCGAGCCGGTCGGCAATGCGTTCGGTGTAATAGGTGAAACCGCCGGACACGAGTGCGCAGAATGCGCCATGCGCGCGCATGGTCGCCACCAATTCGTTGCTGCCGGGCATCAGCCGGATGCGGGATTCGGCCCGTTCCAGAGCCGCTTCCTCCAACCCGGCCAGCAGCCCGACGCGTTCGCGAAGCGCGCCGGCGAAATCAAGCTCCCCATTCATCGCGCGCGCGGTGATGTCGGCGATGCGGTCGCGGATGCCGATTTCGTCGGCGAGCTCGTCGAGCATTTCGTTTTCGATGATCGTCGATTCCATGTCGGCGATCAGGAGCCGTTTTCGGCGGCCTTCAGCCGGCTGGGCAACCGCGTCGATCGGGGCGTCTTCGAAGGATTCGACCGCCAGATCGACGGCATCCGTCAACGGCAGGCCGTCGAACGGCAAATCGACTGCGGTCCGGTACGCCAGCCAATCCAACATGCCGGCGGTCGCGCCGGCGCCGCGTATCGTCGCCTCGACATGGGAGACGATGGTTTCATCGAGGCCCTGCGGCGCGGCGATCAAGGTGAGAACGTTGTTCATGATGGCGCAATCTGTATCCTGCTCGGCTATGACGGGCAATCAGGAAATCCCGGTCCTCATCGTTGCAGGGCCGACATGCAGCGGAAAATCGGCGCTCGCGCTGGATATCGCGGTTCGGTTCGGCGGTACGGTGATCAACGCCGACAGCATGCAGGTGTACCGCGAACTCCGCCTCCTCACGGCACGGCCGCCTGCGACGGATGAGGTCCGCGTCCCGCATCGGTTGTATGGCGTGGTCTCGGCCACAGACGCGTTTTCCGCCGTACGCTGGCGGGAAATGGCGCTGGTGGAAATTGCCGCGGCGGCGGCGCACGGCCGCCTGCCGGTACTGTGCGGCGGGACCGGGCTTTATATCAAGGCGCTGACCGAGGGATTGTCGCCAATTCCAGATATCCCGCAATCTGTGCGGCGTTCCGTCCGCGACCGATTCGAGGCCGTTGGGACCGATGCGGTTCATCAGGCGTTGCTTGCGGTCGACCCGGTGGCGGCGGGCCGTCTCCCGCCGCAGGATCGGCAACGGTTACTGCGCGCGCTGGAGGTGTTCGAGGCGACCGGACGGTCCCTGGTTTCCTGGCAGCGGGAGCCGGCGGAAGGACCGCCGCCGGGCATGAAATTCTATACGGTCTTGCTCGAACCGCCGCGCGCGGCGTTGTACGCGGCGTGCGACGCCCGCTTTCACGCAATGATCGGCGCCGGCGCGCTGGAGGAAGTCGAGGCGCTGCGGGCGCTTGATCTCGACCCGTTGCTGCCGGCGATGAAAGCGCTCGGTATGCGCAGCCTGCTCGACCATCTGGCTGGGAAATGCGATCTCGAAACGGCGGTAGCGGCGGCGCAAAAGGCGACGCGGAACTACGCGAAGCGTCAGAATACGTGGTTTCAGCATCAGATAATTGCGCAAATTAGGGTAAAAGAGCAATATTCGGAAAATTTAAGAGCCGAAATCTTGTCGAAAATTTGCAGAAATTGGTTGACCCTTCCGGGCTGAATGCCTAATGTCCCGCGTTCTCCGGGCTCTGACGGGTCCGACTGGCGACGAATCAATCAATAAACGGGCCAAAACGGGCCGTGCGGTTTAAGCGGAGTACGTGTCATGGCGGTGGAAAAATCGCTCACCGGCGCTGAAGTCATAATCAAAGCCCTGGTCGATCAGGGTGTCGAAGTCGTGTTCGGCTATCCGGGCGGCGCGGTTTTGCCGATCTATGACGAAATTTTCAAGCAAAACAGCCTGCGCCACATTCTGGTCCGGCATGAGCAGGGTGCGGTGCATGCCGCCGAGGGGTATGCCCGGTCGACCGGCAAAGTCGGCGTTGTCCTTGTGACGTCCGGACCGGGGGCGACCAATGCGGTGACCGGCCTTACCGATGCGCTGATGGATTCCATTCCCGTGGTTTGCCTGACCGGGCAGGTGCCGACCCATTTGATCGGCAATGACGCCTTCCAGGAATGTGACACGACAGGCATTACCCGGCCCTGCACCAAGCATAATTACCTGGTGAAGGAATCCGAAGCGCTGGCGTACACCATGCACGAGGCCTTCTATGTCGCGCGCAGCGGCCGGCCCGGTCCCGTGGTGGTAGACCTTCCGAAAGACATTCAGTTTGCAGACGCGCCTTACATCGGCCCGGAAGCGGTCAAGCCCCGCAGCTATGTTCCACAGGTAAAGGGCGATTCCGCACGCATCGAAGAAGCGATCGACTTGATCGCCAATGCGGAGCGGCCGGTCTTTTACGGCGGCGGCGGCATCATCAACTCCGGGCCGAATGCCTGCAAACGGTTTACGGATTTCGTTCGCATGACCGGCTATCCCTGCACGCTCACCCTGATGGGCCTGGGGGCATATCCGGCATCGGATCGGCAGTTCCTCGGCATGCTCGGCATGCATGGGACCTATGAGGCCAATCTCGCCATGCACGGCTGCGATGTGATGGTGGCGGTAGGATCCCGGTTCGACGATCGGATCACGGGTCGCCTGGACGCCTTCGCGCCAGGCGCAAAAATCATCCACATCGACATCGATCCTTCCTCGATCAATAAGAACGTGCATGTCGATGTGCCGATCGTGGGTGATGTCGCCCACGTTATGGGCCAGTTTCAGCGCTGTTGGAAAGCCCGCGTCAAGCGCCGCCGGAACGGCAAGGCTGTCGAAGGTTGGTGGCGTAAAATCGAGGGATGGCGCAAGCGCAACTGTCTCGCCTACAAAATGGACGATCAGGTCATCAAACCGCAATATGCCCTTGAGCGGCTGCAGGAGCTGACCAAGGATCAGGACGTGTTCGTGTCGACCGAAGTCGGCCAGCACCAGATGTGGGCGGCGCAGTTCTGCAAGTTCGAGAGGCCGAACCGGTGGATGACCTCCGGTGGCTTGGGGACCATGGGGTATGGCTTGCCCGCTGCCATCGGCGCGCAAATCGGCAACCCGAAGAAACTGGTTATCGACGTCGCGGGCGAAGCCTCGATCATGATGAACATCCAGGAAATGTCGACGGCCATTCAGCACCGGTTGCCGGTCAAGGTCTTCATTCTCAACAACCAATACATGGGTATGGTTCGCCAGTGGCAGGAATTGCTGCACGGCGGCCGGTATTCGGAAAGCTATACCGCTGCTCTGCCCGATTTCGTCAAACTGGCGGAGAGCTTCGGCGCGGTCGGATTGCGGGCAACCAAGCCGTCTGAAATTGATGATTTGATTAAGGAAATGATCTCCGTCGACAATACGGTGATTGCCGATATCGCGGTGGATCCCGCGGAAAATTGCTTTCCGATGATCCCATCCGGATCGGCGCACAACGAGATGATCATGGGCGATACCGGAATCGACACCGGCGAACAGTCGGTGGCCGAGGACGGCATGGTGCTGGTCTGACCGGAGCGCGATAAATGGCGAAGAAAAAGAAGACCCAGGCGCAGCCGGGATCGGCCTATATCATCCAGCCGCCCGATCCGAACGAGGAGCGGCACACGCTCGCCGTCCTTGTGACCAATGAGCCGGGCGTTCTGGCGCGGGTTATCGGCCTGTTTTCCGGGCGGGGCTACAACATCGAGAGTTTGACCGTCGCGCCGGTGAACGAAGATGAGAGCATGTCCCGGATCACCATTGTTACCTCGGGCACGCCGATGATTATCGAGCAGATCAAGAACCAGCTCAATCGGCTGGTCCCGGTCCACGACGTTCACGACCTCACCGAGGAGGGCCCCTTCGTGGAACGGGAACTCGCCATGGTGAAGGTCATCGCCAAGTCGCGGTCGCATGAACGCAGGGAATCGCTGCGGATCGCGGAAATTTTTGGTGCAAAGGTGGCGGATACAACCACCGACTCATTCGCTTTCGCGATGACCGGCTCTCCGGAGAAGGTCATGGCATTTGTAGATTTGATGCGGGCTTTGGGGAAAACGGAAGTCGTCCTGAGCGGCGTCGTCGCCATTGCCCGTGGCTCCGAGGCGCTGTAAAACCGCGCGTCACAAACCGACCGAACGATAAAACGAGACAGAAGAGGGAGTGCGGCCATGCGCGTCTACTACGACCGGGATGCCGACGTAAATTTGATTAAATCGAAGAAAATCGCCGTTATCGGATACGGCAGCCAGGGTCATGCTCATGCCATGAATCTCCGGGATTCCGGCGCGAAGGACGTCAAAATCGCCCTGCGGCCCGACTCTGCGACGGCGGCGAAAGCGAAATCGGCTGATTTCGAGGTGCTGACCTCCGCGGATGCGGCAAAATGGGCCGATGTGGTGATGATCCTGACCCCGGACGAACATCAAGGGGCGCTGTATCGGGACCACCTCACGCCGAATATGAAGGCCGGCGCGGCGATCGCCTTTGCGCATGGATTGAACATTCATTTCAATCTGATCGAGCCGCGGGACGACCTGGACGTGTTCATGATCGCGCCGAAGGGGCCAGGCCACACGGTCCGGTCCGAGTATGAGCGCGGGGCCGGCGTCCCGGCGCTGCTCGCCGTACATCAGGATGCCTCGGGCAATTGTCACGACATTGCTCTGTCCTACGCCAGCGCGATCGGCGGCGGCAGGGCGGGCATTCTCGAAACCACGTTCAAGGAAGAGTGCGAGACCGACCTGTT
>CAYYBI010000501.1:0-14704 GCA_964469835.1 uncultured Rhodospirillaceae bacterium | reverse complement strand
CGCCGCCGAACGGAATTGAGGAGCAACACCATGGCCGACACCACGCGCGGATACAAAATCGACAACCGTGAACTGATTGCCGAAAGCGCCGGGCTGCGGGTGCAGATCCTGACCGTCGGCCGGGGACAGTGTGTGCCGTGGCATCACCACACGGATATCACCGACACCTTCTTCTGCCTCGACGGACCGATGGTGGTGGCGACGCGTGACCCGGACGAAGAACATCATCTGAATGCGGGTGATCGCTGCGCCGTGCCGCCGAAAATGTCGCACCGTGTCTTCGGCAAGGACGACGGCCCTTGCCGCTTCGCCATCGTGCAGGGCGTGGGCACATATGATTTCGTGCCCGATGACTAGGGTACTTTCCGGTTCACCTGAAATCTGGAAGAACCCTCACACTTCGACGTTGCTCAGTGTGAGGATCTGATTCATGCCCGTAGCCTCATATTGAGCGAAGTCGAAATATGAGGCTCTCGCGGACGAACCGCTACGCCGCCTGATAGGCGGAATTGCGCAGCAATTGCCCTGGATAGGCCCCGGTGTGTTCATTGTTCTCCATCAGCACGGTGCCGTTGACGATGGTGTAGTGGATGCCCCGCGATCCCTGCTGTAGCCGCTGCCCGCCGCCGGGCAGGTCGTGCACCACTTCCGGTTCCAGGGCGTCGATCGTGTCCGGATCGAAGATGGTGATGTCGGCCGCCATGCCGGTGCGCAGCAGACCGCGGTCGTTCAGGCCGAACACCGAGGCCGAATGGAAGGTGAGTTTGCGCACCGCATCCTCGAGCGACATGATCTGCTTTTCGCGCACCCAGAAGCCGAGGAAGCGGGTGCAATAGCCGTAGCCGGCATCGAACACCACATGCGCGCCGGCGTCCGACAGGCCGATCACGGTGTAGGGGCTGCTGAGAATCTGTGCGACCGCCTCTTCATCGCCGTTGGTCTGATTGATTTCGAAGCCGGTCTCCAGCTTCTCCTCGACCACCAGATCGAGGAAGGCGTCGAGCACGTCCTTGCCCTGTTCCTCGGCCAGCTGGGCGACGCTCTTGCCCTTGTGGTCGTGGTTCTGCGGCAGTGCCGGCTGGGCGATGTACATCAGATCCCAGCGCCGGGAGAAGGTCGTCGGATTGGTCGATACGACCGCGTCGTGGTGCAGCTCCTTGCGTTTGGCCGGGTCCGCGAAAGCCGCAAGCTTTGCGTCGTCGTCTTCCAGCATGAGCGGCAGCCAGCTCGCCAATCCATCGAAGATCTGCGCGTTTTTCATGGTGAAGCGGGTGTTGTTACGCCGCGGCGTGCAGATGGGATAGGCCTGGAAGCCGTCCGCGAATCCTTTTTCGGTCATGTCGAGATATTCGCGCCAGATGTTGGGCTCGGACCAGCGATGGGAGATGGTCAGCCAAACCACCGGCCGGCCGCTCCGTTGCGCCGCCAACTTCGACATCTCGTAGTTTTCTTTGACGTGCTGGCCGCCGCCGCCGCTGGTTTGAATCACGCCGGCGCCGACTTCGCCGAGCACTTCGCAGAGCTGCAGCACCTCTTCGTCGGGTGCGGCCACGCTCGGGATCGGCTTGCCTTCGTCATTGATGTGGTTGGGATTTTTGTCGGTGGTAAAGCCGAGAGCGCCGGCGCGCATGCCGCCGCGAATGATTTCGCGCATCTGCTCTATTTCGTCATCGGTTGCCTCGCGCTCGCTGGCCTCGTCGCCCAGCACATATTGGCGCACCGCCGAATGACCGATCAGGCTGCCGACGTTCAGGCCCAGTTTCTGCTGGATCCGGTCGAGATAGTCGCTGATCGATTCCCAGCCGAAATCGACCCCGGCGCGCAATGCTTCGATGGGAATGGCCTCGATCCGCGACAGCATGCGCAACAGGGTATCCCCGTCGCCGGCCCTGGCCGGTGCAATGGCCAGCCCGCAATTGCCCATCACCACGCTGGTGACGCCGTGATAGCAGGAGGAGGTGAGCATCGGGTCCCACAGGATCTGCGCATCGAAATGGGTATGGTTGTCGATAAAGCCGGGCGATACGGCGAGCCCCTGCGCGTCGATTTCGCGTTTTGCACTGCCGTTGAATTTTCCGATACCGGCGATCTTGCCGTCCTTGACTGCAACATCGCCATTGAATGACGGCATCCCCGATCCGTCGATGATGCGGCCGTTGCGGATAATCAGATCGTATTCCATGCCCGTAATCCTCTGGTTGTCTTCCCCCAAATGCGGTTCGCTCACGTCACTGTCCGTCGATCATACGGTAGATTTGACGGCAGGGCGAAACAGGCGGGACAATGCCGGAAAATCGGGGTCGTTGACGGCGCAATCTTGCCTAGACTCGCCGATCCGGAATACGGTGCAGGGGATCGACCAGCGTCGAAGAAAAATCAGGAGGGAAAAAGGATGGGAGCACGGATAGCAATTATGGGGACCGGTGCGGTCGGCGGCTACGCCGGCGCGCATATGGCGCAGGCGGGCGAGGATGTAACATTCGTAGATCCTTGGCCGGAGAATGTTGAGACGATGAAGTCCAAGGGGTTGAAGATCAGCCATATCCGCGACGTGCCGGAGTTCACGGTGCCGGTGCGGGCCCTGCATCTCACCGAGTTGCAAAGTCTCGGCAAGGAAGCCCCGATCGACATCGCCTTCGTGTGCATGAAATCCTACGATACCGCCTGGGCGACCACGATGATCAAGCAGTATCTGGCGCCCAATGGCTATATCGTCTCGCTGCAGAACTGCATCAATGAAGAGACCATTGCCGGCATCGCCGGCTGGGGTCGCACGCTCGGATCCATCGCGAGTTCGATCACCGTCGACATTTGCGAGCCCGGCCATGTACGCCGCGCCGCGGGCAAGAGCGGCGACTCCCACACGGTATTTCGCGTCGGAGAAGTGCATGGGCGCATTACTGACCGCGCCGAGGAGGTCTGCCGGCTGGTGGCGTATTCGGATTCCGCGAAGGTGACGAAGAACCTGTGGGGCGAGCGCTGGTCGAAACTGGTGACCAATGCCATGGCCAACGGCATGTCGGCCAGCACCGGGCTTATCAGCCGCGAAATTCTGCTGGATGATGGGTTGCGCCGCTTCGGCGCGCGCCTCGGCAGCGAGGCGATCCGGGTTGGTCAGGCGCTGGGTTACCAGCTCGAGGAAATCCACCATATCGATCCCGAGGTAATCGCCAAGGCGGGCGAGGGCGATGCGAAAGCCATCGCCGAGTACGACGAGCATCGGCTGGTCGAGGCGAAAAAACCCGGCGGCGGCGCGCACCGCCCGTCAATGGGGCAGGACATGGTCAAGGGCCGTCGGACCGAGATCGAATTCCTGAACGGGTTCATCGTCGGCAAGGCGGAGGCGATCGGCGTGCCGACGCCGGCCAACGCGGCGCTGACCGACATCGTGAAGCGGGTCGAGAAGGGTGAGCTGGAGGCGGACCCCAAACATATCCTCGACCTGCGGCTGAACTGATTTTCCGCCGGCACGGCGGGGTCCGGATTGGGCCGGGCACCATCCCTCTGTTTGATGCGGGGAAGTGCCTGGGCCAATCCCATGCTTCGGCCGGTGGAATGCGATTGCAACAACCTCCAAGACAGGGCAAGCCAATGCCGATAATCCAACTCGAAGACGTCCAACGGGAAGAGTTTGAGACGGGCCGCGTGTACCAAACCCTGGTGGGCGACGACGATGGATCGACGCCGATCCGCGTCGGCATTCAAACCTCGCCGCCCGGCTATTCCACCGGCACGCACGCGCATCCCTATATGGAGGTGGTTACCGTGATCGAGGGCACGGGCGAGGCGTGGATCGGCAGCGAAGCGAACGCAACCCCCATCGGGCCGGGATCGACGATTGCCGCGCCGCCGAATGTTGCGCACGGATTTCGCAATACGGGAACGACGACGATGCGATCCTACGGCGTACATGCATCCCCGGTGCGGATCACCCGGCGTGACGGTGACGCATCCGGCTGAATTCAGCAGAGATCGATCAGGGGCGGGAGTGCGCCGGGCAGTGCGCCCGGCGCGGTTTCCCTTATGCCGCCGGACAGGCCGAATTGCGGAGCAATTGGCCGGGATAGGCGCCGGTGTGCTCGTTGTTCTCCATCAGTACGGTGCCGTTGACGACGGTGTAGTGAATGCCGCGCGACAATTGCCGCAGACGCTGGCCGCCGCCGGGCAGGTCGTGCACCACTTCCGGCTCCAAGGCGTCGATGGTCTCCGGATCGAAAATGGTGATGTCCGCCGCCATGCCCGGGCGCAGCAGGCCGCGGTCGTTCAGGCCGAACACCGACGCCGAATGGAAGGTGAGCTTGTTGACCGCGGCTTCCAGCGACATGATCTTCTTGTCGCGCACCCAGAAACCGAGGAAGCGGGTGCAATAGCCATAGCCGGCGTCGAACACCACATGGGCGCCGGCGTCGGACAGGCCGACCACGGTGTACGGGCTGCTGAGGATCTGCGCGACCGCGTCCTCATCGCCATTGGTCTGGTTGATCTCGAAGCCGGTCTCCAGCTTCTCCTCGACCGCCAGATCGAGAAAGGCGTCGAGCACGTCCTTGCCCTGTTCCTCGGCGAGCTGGGCGACGCTCTTGCCCTTGTGATCATGGTTCTTGGGCAGTGCGGGTTTGGTGATGTACATCAGATCCCAGCGCCGCGAGAAGGTCGTCGAATCGGTCGCCTCGACCGCTTCATGATGCAGCGCCTTGCGTTGCTCGGGGTCCGAGAAGACCGCTAGCTTGGCCGCTTCGTCCTGCAGCATGACCGGCCGCCAGCTCGGCAAGCCGTCGAAGATCTGCGCGTTTTTCATGGTGAAGCGGGTGTTGTTGCGCCGGGGCGAACAGATGGGATAGGCCTGGAAGCCTTCCTTGAACCCCTGTTCCGCCATTTCGAGATATTCGCGCCAGGTATCCGGCTCGCTCCAGCGATGCGCGATGGAAAGCCAGACCACCGGCCGACCACTGCGCTGGGAGGCTTTCTTCGACATTTCGAAATTGGCCACCCGGCCGCCGGCGCCGCCGCTGGTCTGAATCACCCCGGCGCCGATTTCGCCGAGCACTTCGCAGAGTGCGAGGACTTCTTCCTCGGGCGCGGCGACGCTCGGCACGGGCGTTCCGTCCTCGTTGATGTGGTTCTTGTTCCGGTTGGTGGTGAAGCCGAGCGCACCGGCGCGCATGCCGTTGCGGACGATGTCGCGCATTTGCTCGATTTCGTCGGGTGTCGCGTCGCGCTCGCTGGCGCCGTCGCCAAGCACGTACTGGCGGACCGCCGAGTGGCCGATCAGGCTGCCGACATTCAAGCCAAGTTTCTTCTGTAGGTGTTTCAGATAGTCGTCGATCGATTCCCAACTGAATTCAACGCCGCTGCGCAGGGCATCGATGGGAATGGCCTCGATCCGCGACAACATGCGGAGCAAGGTGTCGCCGTCTTTTGCCTTGGCCGGCGCAATTGCCAGGCCGCAATTACCCATCACCACGCTGGTCACGCCGTGATAGCAGGAGGAGGTGCACATCGGATCCCACAGGATCTGTGCATCGAAATGGGTATGGTTGTCGATAAAGCCGGGCGATACCGCGAGCCCCTGGGCATCGATCTCGCGTTTGGCGCTGCCACTGAATTTGCCGATACCGGCGATCTTGCCGTCCTTGACTGCAACGTCGCCGTTGAATGACGGCATTCCGGATCCGTCGATGATGCGGCCGTTGCGGATAATCAGATCGTATTCCATGCCCGTAATCCTCCCGTTGTCTGCCCCCGAATGCAGTTTGAGTGAATCAATACCGCACGATCATAGGGTAGATTTGACGGAAGGCGAAATTGGATCGGACTGAATTGCGGGCGTCGGGCAGAGTGCGCGGCGCGGTGGCGTTTGCGGCGTGCCTACCAACGCGTTCCGTAGCCGAAATACCGGCGATGGCGGCGGTTTCCGAATCCATAATTGTACCGGGGATAATATTGCGAATACAAGGCGTACCCGCCAGGGAATCCCTGGTAGGGGAAGCTGCTTATCGGCGCTTCGGTAGTCGGGTTGTCTGACGAGGAAATCCGTTTCCAGGTGCCGTCCGGCTGGCGGCAGGCAGTACTATAAGCGCGTTGCGGCTTGTCGCCGATCATGGTCATTTCCAGGAATTCGCGGCACGGTCCGCTGCCGGAATTGCCCGTTGCGCCTTGCAGGGCTTTATCGCGGGCTGTGCTGTCGGTGGTCGTGTCGCTCGACAGTGCCGTGATGGGATTTGCCGCCGGTGCTGCCGCCTCCCGCGGAGCATCCCAGGGGATTGTCTCCCGCGGTGCGGCGCAGCCGACGAGGACGGCAGCAGAAATCGCCATCGCCGCCAGAAGTGAGAGAACATTCCGACAGGAATCTGCAACGGGCATCAATGGTTGCATTGGTTTCCTATCAACCTAGTAGAAGAGTTTTCGGTTTCCACGAACGGTCGTTAGTATCGCCCAACGCGTCCGCGCGACGCAAATCATGATATGGTCGCAATTTTTACATTCGGCAAGTCCGGGACGGTTGCCGGCGGTGGGCCATCGGGCGATGATGCCAGCCATCCACTATCCGGGGAACGGGGAGCGTCATGAGCATCAAGAATTTTTTCAATATTGACGACATGAGCCAGGGAATAGCGCGCAAGCTGGGCGAGGGGATTTCCACCCGCGTGTTCGTTGGCGACAATGTCATGCTGTCGGTGGCCCGGCTGGATCCGAACACATCCGGCACGATCCACAGCCATCCCGAAGAGCAGTGGGGCATCCTGCTGGAAGGGGAATGCGTGCGGATTCAGGACGGCGAGGAAATCGAGGCCAAGGCCGGCGACTTCTGGTGCACGCCCGGCGGTGTCGAGCACGGCATACGTACCGGCGCGACCGCGGCGACGGTGATCGACGTCTTCAGCCCGCCCCGGGAAGAGTACAAGAAACCGGGCGAAGGCTTCGGCGTCTGATCCGCGCCGGGACGGTCCGTCTGAAGATCGCCTCAGATTGGAAGGCCCTCGAATTTTCCGTCATTCCCGCGAAAGCGGGAATCTACCGATCTTAGAGGGATATGGATTCCGGATCGGTGCGCTGCGCCGTCCGGAATGACGCGATTTTCCGTTTTGCGAGGTGCAGCGTTCGGACCTAATCCGCCGCCTTTGAGGCAGTCGCCTTCGTCAGCGCCTGGTCGAGATCGGCGGTCAGGTCATCGACATTTTCGATGCCGACCGACAGCCGCACCACGTCGGGTCCGGCGCCGCAGGCGATCTGCTGTTCCTCGGTGAGCTGGCGGTGGGTGGTCGAGGCGGGGTGCAGGATGAGCGATCTTGTGTCGCCGATATTGGCGAGATGGCTGAACAGCTCGACGGATTCGATCACCGCGACTCCGGCTTCGTAGCCGCCCCTGACGCCGAAGGTGAAGACCGAACCGGCCCCCTTGGGCAGGTATTTCTGCTGCAGCGCATGGTAGGGGTCGGTCTTCAATCCGGCGTAGGAAACCCAGGACACCGCCGGATGTGCCTGCAAATACTCGGCGACGGCAAGTCCGTTGGCGCAGTGCCGCTCCATGCGCAGCGGCAGGGTTTCGATACCGAGCAGCGTCAGCCAGGCGTTCATCGGCGATTGGCACGCGCCGAGGTCGCGCAGCCCGACCGCGTGGCCGTAGAGCGTGTAAGCAGTGTCGCCGAATGTCTCGGCGAAGGTGAGCCCGTGGTATTCCGGGGCGGGCGTCGCCATGCTTGGGAATTTGTCGTTCTGGAACCAGTCGAAGCGGCCCGAATCGACCACCACGCCGCCGAGCGCGGTGCCGTTGCCCGCCAGGAATTTGGTGGTCGAATGGATCACGATGTCGGCGCCGAATTCCAGCGGCCGGCAGAGATAGGGGGTCGCCATGGTGTTGTCTACTAGTAGTGGGATGCCGGCGGCATTGGCGACCTTTGCCACCGCCTCGATGTCGACCACCACGCCGCCGGGATTGGCCAGACTTTCGATGAAGATCGCCCTGGTGCGCGTAGTGATTGCCTTGGCGAAATTCTCCGGATCGTCCGGGTCGACGAAATTCGTCTGCCAGCCGAATTTCTTGTAGCTGTGGCCCATCTGGTTCAGCGAGCCGCCGTAGAGCTTGGTCGACGCGACGATCTCATCGCCCGGCTGCATCAGCGGGAACAGGGCCAGGATCTGCGCCGCATGGCCGGACGCCGTGGCGGTGCCGCCGCGGCCGCCTTCGAGCGCCGCGACCCGCTCTTCCAGCGCCGCCACCGTCGGATTGGTCAGCCGCGAATAGATGAAGCCGGGAAGCTGCAAATTGAACAGCGAGGCCGCGTGGTCGGCGTCGTCGAAGACAAAGGATGCCGTCTGATAGATCGGCGTCTGACGCGCGCCCGTGTGTGGGTCGGGCGAGGTGCCGGCATGGACGGCCAGCGTCTCGATCGCCGGTTTGCGGTTCGATGGGCCGGGCATGGTGATCCCCTCCGTTGATGGGAGTTTGACGTTTCCGGTCGGCTAGATCCGACGCCGTTTCGCGCTGATGATGCCGGAATTCATGCCGAGCCAGCTGAGTTCGCCGCAGAGCCGTGAATACTCGATTTTGGGGCAGCGGTTCATGATCACCGTGAGGCCGGCGGCTTCGGCACGGGATGCCGCGTCATCGTTGCGCACGCCGATCTGCATCCACACGGATTTCGCGCCGATAGCGATCGCCTCGTCGGTGATCGGCCCGGCGGCCTCGGAATTGCGGAAGACATCGACCATATCGACCGGCTCGACGATATCGGACAGCGATGCCGCAACCGGTTCGCCGAGAATTTCCTGCCCCGCGATGCCGGGATTGACCGGGATGACCCGGTAGTTCTTGCGCTGCATGTATTTCATGACGAAGAAGCTCGGCCGGCTCCACGTCGCGCTCGCGCCGACCATGGCGATGGTGCGGGTGTCGCGCAGAACCGTGCGGATCGTTTCGTCGTCATAGCTGAGGTCGTCGGTCATATCGGTTCCCGGTTTTCGTGCGACCGTCTATCGCCCTTCCCAGACCGGGTCGCGTTTTTCGAGAAAGGCGTCGATGCCTTCCTCGGCGTCGTGGGTCAGCATGTTCTGGGTCATTACCTCGCCGCAATGGGCATAGGCGTCGGCGAGGCCCATTTCGAGTTGCCGGTAATAGGCTTCCTTGCCCATGCGGATGGTAACCGGAGACTTGGCGGCAATCTTTGCGGTCATTTCGGCGATCGTAGCGTCCAGCGCGTCTTCCGTCACGACCCGGTTTACCAGCCCCAGCCGGTGCGCTTCGTCCGCCTCGACCATATCGCCCAGCAACAGCATTTCCATCATCGCCTTGCGGCCGATCTTTCGGCTGATCGGCACCATCGGCGTCGAGCAGAAAAGTCCGATGTGGACGCCGGGCGTGGCGAAACGGGCCTTGGTCGATGCCACCGCCAGGTCGCAGCTGGCGACAAGCTGGCATCCGGCGGCAGTGGCGACGCCGTGGACGCGCGCGATCACCGGCTGCGGCAGCGCGGCCACCGTCATCATGATGCGCGAACTCGCCTTGAAGGTCTTGCGGTAGAACGCCTCGGTCGGATCCGCGCGGAGTTCGCGCATGTCATGACCGGCGCAAAAGCCGGGTCCGGCGCCGGCGATCACCACCACGCGCACGGAATCGTCTTTCGCGATCGCCTCGAGTTTGTCTTGCAGTGCATGCATCAGGTCGGTCGACAGCGCGTTGCGCGCATCCGGGCGGTTCAGGGTGAGCGTACAGACGCCGCCGGCGTCGTTGCGCAACAAGATCGGCTTATTCGGCCGTGCCGGGCGTTTTGGTGCCATGCGGCGTGCTTCCTCACGAACGGGGACGGGATTTGGGTCGATCCGGCGCGGCGGCCGGCGTTTGCGATGATACACGTCTTCGGCGGCGGTCTGCGGGAAAAATTGGCCGGCAGGGAAAATTCCCTCCCTCCGGGCTTGACGGCAGTAGCGGAAAATAGCGCTATGGTCCGGCCCTTTACCGAGAGGTTCGGATGCCCCAAAACCAGCCCCGCATCACGCCCCGCATCACCATCGAGCAGTTCCGCGCCATATGGCCCGCCGATGCGCCGGCCATGCGGATCTACCGGTTCGAGATCGAGCAGATCGGCTTCGGCGATGCCCGGGTGCGGCTGCTGTTCGACGATCATCACGTGCGGCCGGGCGAAACCCTGTGCGGGCCCGCGATGATGACCCTCGGCGATTACGCAATCTGGGCGGCGGTGCTGGGCATGACCGGGCCGGAATCCCACAACTCGGCGACCAGCAATCTCAACGTCAATTTTTTGCGCCGTCCGGCGCTCGCCGATCTGGTCGCGGAAAGCCGGATCATCCGGCAGGGACGGCGGCTGGCGGTGGGCGAGGCGACGATCTATTCCGACGGTGAATCCGACCCGGTGGCGCACATCACGGCGACCTATGCGATGGCCGCGCCGGTGACGCCATGATCGGATTGACAACTGTAAGTCCGGTGCGCGTTGGCCGCATCCTTCGTCAAGCTCAGGATGAGGCCAATTTAGTGGAGGCGCGCAGTCTGATGAAGGGCGAAGCTGACGGCGGGACGCGGTTCAGGAAGCTGAAGGCATTGTTCAAATCTCAATCGCTAAGAGGGCGACGCCAACCAACGCGAAGCATTCAGCCTCACCCTGAGCTTCCTCATCCCGAGCCTGTCGAGGGACGAAGGGTGCGGCTGAATGCGGGACGCAATCGTAACCTCCAGAATTCTAAATGGCTGATCCGGTGCGCCTATATCCACCATGCGACCGCCCCGTGAGGGTCAACAGTGCCGGATTTCGCAGTAATAGCCGAAATTTAAAATGTGGTATTATGATACCTAATTCATAAGATATTGAAATAACGTAATAATACGACTTTGATTTTCGTTGACTTGCTTTTGCCTTCTGGCATACTCCGCCGCGATTTCAAGACGCGGTATACACGCGGGAAGATAGAGTCATGAAAACCTATTCGATCAAACCGGCCGAAGTGCAGAAGAAGTGGTACCTGGTCGACGCCGAGAACCTCGTACTGGGGCGCCTCGCGGTGATCCTCGCCAACATGCTGCGGGGCAAGCACAAGCCGAGCTTTACCCCGCATGTGGATTGCGGCGACAACGTCGTGGTGATCAACGCGGAGAAGATCGCGCTGACCGGCAAGAAGCTGACCGACAAGATCTATTACCGGCACACCGGATATCCCGGCGGCATCAAATCGCGCACCGCGGGTCAAATCCTCGAAGGCAACAAGCCGGAGGACGTGATCATCAAGGCGGTGCAGCGTATGCTGCCGCGCAACAAGCTGGCGCGCACCCAGATTGGCAACCTCAAGGTTTATGCCGGCACGGAACACCCTCATGTGGGCCAACAGCCGGAATCGCTCGATGTCGCAGCGATGAACTCCAAGAACAAGCGGAGCGCCTGATCATGGCGGAAGACGAAAAGACCCCCGAAGCGGCGGATGCCAGCGCAGAAGCGGCAGCCGAAACTGTGGCCACCGACGCCCCGGCGGGCGGCACGATCACCGACCTCGCCGATCTCGGCGCCGCCGTCAGCGGCACGCCCAGCACGGGCGGCGATACGCCGGTTGTCGATCCCCTGGCGCCGACCGAGCCGAAAACCGACGCGCAGGGCCGCGCCTATGCGACCGGCAAGCGCAAGGACGCGGTCGCGCGGGTTTGGATCAAGCCCGGCAGCGGCAAGTTCACCATCAACAACCGCACCGACGACGTCTATTTCGCCCGTCCGGTGCTGCGCATGGTGATCAACCAGCCCTTCGCCGCGGTCGCACGCGAGAAGCAGTACGACGTGGTGTGCACGGTCAAGGGCGGCGGCCTCTCGGGACAGGCCGGCGCGGTGCGCCACGGCATCAGCCAGGCGATCGCCCATTTCGAGCCTTCGCTGCGCACGACGTTGAAGCGCGGCGGCTTCCTGACCCGCGACGCGCGCGTGGTCGAGCGGAAGAAATACGGCAGGGCCAAGGCCCGCAAGAGCTTCCAGTTCTCGAAACGATAGATCGAACGCGCCGACACCATTTTGCTTGGAGGGGCTGCCGTTTGGCGGCCCCTTTCGCTATGGTGGATCGATGACCGAGAACCAAGCGAACGCGGCGCTGGTCGCCGAAATTCCCGAAGAGGCAGCGACCGGCGAGATCGCCCGCATCTATGACGAGATGCGGATCTACTGCGCCGTGCCCTATGTCTCGACGCTGCAGCGCCATGTGGCGACCATGCCGGGCTGCCTCGAATGGATGTGGGCGGCGCTGCGGCCAGCGTTTGTGTCCGGCGACATTCCCGAGACCGCGTGGCGGCTCGCCGGGTCGGTCGAGGTCGCGCCATTGCCGCCGCTCAGCGATTCCGCCCTCCGGGTGTTCGGCGTCGACGAGCCAGCGGCGGAGACGATCCGCGCGGTTTGCGAGCTGTTCGTCCGGGTCAGCCCGATCAACCTGCTGTTCGCCGCCTGCGTGCGGCGACTGCTCGAGGGCGAGACCGGCCAAGGGCAGGGCGCGTCACCGGCGGCCTGGACGCCGCCGGCACCGGTCCCGGCGCTGCCGCCGATGGCCGATCCGGTGGCGCTCGCACCCGACCCTGCGGCGGTGCTGCTGCAACTCGGCGATGCTGCGCCCGGCGGCGCGATCGTCGTTCCCGGTCTCTACCGCTTCCTCGCCCGATGGCCCGGCTACCTCGCCCATATCGCGACCGAGCTGGGACCGCGCTTCCACGATCCAGCGACACGCAGCGCCTGCGACGCCATCGCGAACCGCATCACCGACGCCGCACCCGAGATCCTGTCCCGCCTACCGGCGTTCGCCGACGGCCCGCCGCCGCCCGATGCAGCGCAGACAACGGCGATCCTCGCCGCGCTCGACCACTACAAGGGCACGAGCCCGGAGATGGTCATCTTCGGCACCCTGCTGCGCGATGCGTTGCCGGGGGAGATATGAAAACCGACCCAATGTTGGATGACCTCGCCGCCGCCGTCGACGCGCGGATGCCGCTGGCTGAAAAGTTGTTCGACACGCTCGCGGAGCGGACTCGCGATGGGGTTGGAGTAACCCGGCCGGCCTGGAGCGAGCAGGACAGCCTTGCGGCGGCGCTGGTCGAGCACGCGGCCGATGATATCGGTCTGGAGGTCACGCGCGACCCCGCCGGAAATATTTATGCGACGTTGCCGGGCGCGGCGGTCGACGCCCCCGCGGTATTGATGGGATCGCATCTCGATTCCGTGCCGACCGGCGGCAATTACGACGGATTTGCGGGCGTTGTCGCGGGTCTGGTTGTGCAAGCCGCGGTTAAGGATATCGGCGTCACGCCACCCTGCGCGCTGCGCACCGTCGGCCTGCGGGGCGAAGAGAGCGTTTGGTACGGTACCGCCTATCTCGGCAGCCGGCTCGCGGTCGGCAATTTGCCGCTCGCCGCGTTGGACCGGCTGACGCGCAGTGATACCGGCCGCAGCCTTGCCGACCATATCGGCGCGTATGGCGGTGACGTGGCGGCGCTCCGGGCGGGCGCGGTGGCAGCCGTATCGGCCGGCAACACCAAGGCATTTCTCGAACTGCATATCGAGCAGGGACCGGTTCTGGTCGGCGAGAACCTCGCGGTTGCGGTTCCCACGGTCATTCGGGGCAACATGCGCTTTCCGTTCGCGCGCTGTCTCGGCGAATACGCCCATTCGGCGGCGGTGCCGCGTGAATACCGGCATGACGCAGCGCTCGCTGTCGTTGAGTTGATCGCCGCGCTGGACCGGCTTTGGCAGGGAATGGATGAGGAGGGTGAGAGCGATACGGTCTTCACCGTGGGCGAGCTTTACACCGATGCAGCCCATCACGCGATGACCAAGGTGCCGGGCGAATGCCGCTACTCGATCAATTTCGGCGCGACGGACTCGGCGGCGCTGGAACGTGTTCGCGACACCATCGTGGCGCTCGCCGACGAGATTGCGGAACGGCGGCGCGTCACCTTCGAGCTTGGCGATTGTGTCGGCTCCGATCCGACGCCGCTCGACCCTGGCCTGCGGGACCGCCTCGGTGCCGCGGCGCGGGCGCTCGGCCTGGCGGTGCACGAAATGCCGACGGTCGGCCACGACGCCTCGATCTTCCAGCGCGCCGGCATCCCCGCGGCCATGGTGCTGGTGCGCAATCAACACGGCAGCCACAACCCGCATGAGGCGATGGAGATGGCCGACTTCGCCGCCGGGACGCGGCTCTTGGCAGCTGCGGTATTGGATATGGCGTGACCGGCCCTTCGAGGTTTCGCCTCGGCATCCGAAAAAAAAGCCGCCCCGTTCTGCAAGCAATGCGAAACGGAACGGCCAAGGGGGAGGGCGGGAGGTAACCGGTTAGGCAGCGGCGGCGGGTTGGCGCTGCCCGAACAGGGTCTTCTTCGACTCCTCGGTGATCGTCGGCGCGGTGTTGAGGGCCTTGCCGCTTTCATAGGCGCGTTTCACCGCGGGGCGAGTGCGTATCACCGCGTACCAGCGCTTCAAATTCGGAAAGTCGTTCAAGTCCTGCCCTTGCGCTTCATGGGGCACGATCCAGGGATAGATTGCCATGTCGGCGATCGAATACTCGCCGGCAACGAAGGCCCGGTCGGCGAGGCGTGTGTCGAGCACGCGATAGAGCCGCGCCGTCTCGTCCACATAGCGCTGAATCGCGTAGGGGATCTTCGCGGGCGCGTAGTTGCGGAAGTGATGGTTCTGCCCGGCCATTGGGCCGAGGCCGCCCATCTGCCAGAACAGCC
>CAYYBI010000500.1:0-9443 GCA_964469835.1 uncultured Rhodospirillaceae bacterium | reverse complement strand
TTGAAATGATAGATTTGAAACCGCTTCCCGGGTCTCAGATTAGCGATGAGCCAATGCAGTGTCCGCAAGGCGCGTTGCCACTTGGGGGCGGTGCGGCGGGTCGCCGGGTCCGTCAGCTTACGGCGAATGACGTTGACCACGGTTTCATCCAGCATGCTCGCGGATGAATCGACAAGGATGAGCGTTCGATCCCCGCCGAGCTTTAGGCCGGTGAGGTACTGGCGCTGGCCATCGCCGGAGAATCCGACCGGTTTCTTCCCTCCATCCCATTTTTCGGCATTCTTGGCGCGCAGAATCCCAATCGCACCCTTGAGAGCGGCACTTTGGGTCTTTAGGGACGAGATCGATTCTTGCAGTACCCGGGCTTGCCTTTCGGCCTTCCGGGCCTTCGCGGAGGTGGCCTTGATCTGCTCCTCGAGCCGTTCGGCTTGTAGCTGAATTTCCCCCTCCTGCAATTCCACATCCTGGATCTCCTTGGTCAGTCCGCCCACCCGATCTCGCGCGATGGCCTCGAGGAGCGAAACGCGCTTCAGTTCCGCTCTTAAATCTTCGGATTGCTGTTCGCGTTTCCGAAGGACATCGCCGTTTAGGATCATGACCAGCAGGATAACCGCGCCAAATCCACAACTTATGACGTCCAGGAAAGCGAAACTCGTTGGCGTAATGTTTCGTCTGCGCATGGTGTTCGCCGTGGTGGCGGATCAGACCTTCAAGCGCCGCACGAACCAGTCATCGCAGTAACGGCGCGTATCGAGCACTAGCTTTTCCTGCATTGACTGCAATTGATGGATCAGAAACATCAGAATGATACTGATGAGCAGCGCAATGAACGTCGAGTTGAAGGCAATGCCAAGATTGTCCGTAACGCCGGTGATATCGCCTTCCACGGCTCTGTGGGCCTGCGCCAGCGCATTGCCGATACCCCTAACCGTGCCGATGAAGCCGATCGATGGGATGGCCCAGGCAATGTAACGGATGATCGACAGATCCGATTCCTGGCGTTCCGACTCCGCATCGCAGACCGTGTGAACCACGTTCGATGCATCCTGAACGCTCCGAGTTACCGAAAATCGATCGATGGCTGCCAACATGACCCTGGGCAAAAGATAGTCCTGAAGCTTTTCAGGCAGACGTTTTCGAATCAGTGCCGACGTCTGTTGGGCACTCTCCACGGCCACGGGCGTTCCTTCCGGGAGTCCTACAATGTCGAACTCCAACTGCTTGCGCTGGCGATAGGTGTGCGTCGTTTTGAAGCCTATGATGGCCAGCGCCCAGAGCATGAAGACGAAACAGGCTTCCTGCTCGTAGCCGCGCAGGACGACATAGGCGGACTGCTTGATCTCATAATTGCGGTCTATCTTGAGCTTGGCGCGTTCTTCGATGCGGAAGGCGTCCGCATTCGGGCGGATCACGGCGACGAATATTGCATGCACCACGATGAACGCCACCAGAAGGGAGAATACCTGGTAAATCAGCTCGGTTGGGAACAACTTTTTCATTCGGCGCCTCTCAAATGTCTTTCGGAAAAGATACGGCTTTGCCGGCGGATATTTTCTCGCTCGGAACGAATGGCGAGAACGCCGACGGCGGAGAGGCAGCGGGCGGTGAGGGAGGAGAGACCACAGAAGGTGAGGGGGGCGGCTTCTGTCGCTTCGGCTGCTCGGAGGGCGGCTGAGTGGGGGCAAGCTGACCGGGCTTGTTTTCGGCGGCCAGGACGCAAGGAGCGACAAGCAAGAGAAGGCAGCCGAGTACGCTCCCCCGCAGGGACGGCATCTTATTTTCGCGAATCTTCAACATATCGTGCAATCCTGAAGCCGACATCATTGCGGGCTTTTTGCGCGTAATCCCGATAGCTCAAGCGCAACTCGGAAATACTACCGCTGCGCCAGCTCGCGCCTTTGATTGTGTGGAAACGTCCGTGTTTTGGTCCAGAGGGATCACGCCGGACCAGAGTCGCATTCGTCGTCGGTACATCATAGTAATCATGGCACCATTCGGCGACATTGCCACCAAGGTCGTAAAGCGACAATTTGTTGGGCTTGAATTTGCCGACCGGAGCGGCGACCGGGAAGGCATCGATGTAACCGGGAATCACAACAGGCAGTCGTTGGCCTCCGTCGTTGGCGTAATTACCGCTGTTGTTGGGGGGCGGCATGGCGTTGCCCCAAGGGAAACGGCGGGGTTTTTTCAACTGGCCCGCACCGCCGTCATAGCGCGACACAAACGTCCACTCGGCCTCGGTCGGGAGCCGGTATCCATTGGTGATGGGAACAACGGGCACGACGGTGCCGTTTGCTGCTGTGTAGGCTGGCTGCAGCCCTTCCTGTTTACTCAGCCAGTTCGCATAGCGCGCCGCATTTTCCCAAGATACGTTTACCACCGGTTGATCGGCCTTATCGAGGCTGCTCCCCCGATAGTTGCCAGAGCTGTGGCGCGGATTGAATTTTTTAAACTCCGCGTTCGTCACCTCTTTTTCGCTTATCCAGAAAGAGCGGTTGAGCTCGACGGTGTACTCGACCTCGTTCGACCGGCGCCCGCGCTCACGCCGTGGTGCGCCTACCCGAAATCTGACCGGCTCCTGAATGGAGACCAGGCGCAATCGCTGGCCCGCCCGCGTTTTGGTCCCTTTTTTATCTTTCAGTCGAAGCGCTTCGCCAGCCGTTTTCAGCGTGACGGTGATTTTCCGGGCGATCCCGGATCGGGGCGTCACGGTTGTTCGGAACGGGAGATACCCCTTTTTCCGGATTTCGATCGACTGGGGAACGGTCGTCAATCTCAGTCTTTGTGTCGCGCTTCCGCTGGGCCGGCCGTTCAGGAATAGTTTGGATCCCGGAGGGCTGGTCGTGAGGAAGACGGTCCCGAATTCCGGTTGCAGGGGGACCAACAGCGGCGTCGTCTTGCCGCCTTCGACCCGGATCGTGCGCGTCGTGTCCACGAAACCGCTCTTTGAAAGCCTGAGCTGGTATGCCCGGTCGGAAATGAGGGGAAACATGGCCGGCGTCCGGCCGCGGAACGCGCCGTCAATCGTGATCGTCGCTCCGGGGGGCTCCGAATTTAGATCCAACGTACCGTCGATCTTCTCCAGTTGAATTGCGGGAAGTGCGACGACTTCACCCGCCCGAATTTCGATATTGCGTGTGGCCAGCTTCCAGCCGTCCATTGTGAACGCGAGTACGTGCGATCCCTGAAGCGGCTCAAACGTGAGCGGCGTCCGGCCCACTTCCTTACCGTCCATCCAGACCAGCGATCCCGGTGGCAGGGTGTCCACGGAAATCGTCCCCCACGCCGGTTTCAACGGGATTTCCAAAGACTGGCGCTCGCCCAATCCGCGGACCTCCAGCCGCCGTACCTCCGGCAGATACCGTTCGGATGTCACCCGTATCTCACGTTCGCCCGCGTCGACCTCGAGGTCCTCGATCGGGCTCAATCCCTTTGCTTTGCCGTCTATGAATATCCGCGCCGCCTCAATCGGTGGGGTGGTGATGCTGAAAATCCCTGGAAGCTTTTGAAGGGCAAGATCCAATGAGGGCGAGTCACCGAAGGCCACCGAAAAGCGCTGGCGCAGCACCTTGTAGCCGGGTTTGCGGGCTTCGATTTCATAGGATCCGGGCAAGACCAGATAGCGACCGGAGATCGGTACGGGTGGAGGGAAGCCGGAAATCGAGAAATTTTCCGGGGTCGGCGAGACGCGCACATTAACCGGCGATGCGATCAGCACAAAGGCGACACCAAGCGCGAGAAGTATGAAGAGCGATAGAACGATATTTCTGGCAACGGTGAAGGAAAATCTGCTGCTGCTTCTTGCGTGCGCCGAGGCGAGCTTCCTCCCGAATAATTGGGACTGTATGTCGTTGGAATCGGGAGAGGGTTCGGCCGGTTCTCGAGAGTCGTCAGGTCCGCTTCCGCGCGTAAGGACGAAATTGTCCGCGCTTGCAGAAACATGGATTGTGAAATGGCCAAGGGATAGTGCGTCGCCGTCTTCGATCCATGCGGGCTCCGTCAGCGCGGTCCCATTGCGGCCGACCGGAATCCGGGACCTTTCCGGTTGCAGGGAGTACTTCCCATGGTGCGACAAAATCCATGCGGCTGGCGCCGGTTCCGCCTCGTGGCCGATGACAAGCGTACCGTTGCGCGTTACGCCCACTGCCAGTGGAAACTCCTCCGGCTCGAAGCGCTGCTTTTCGTCGCCCTCGATGAGAACCAGAGTCATCGGATGATCTGCTCTGTGCATCGAATTGTGACGACGGTATCTTTCATGCCCGGTATTACCTGAATTTGAATCCGGACATCGCGATAGCCCGTGCGCGAGCCTACCGCTGTATAGGTTCCGGGCCGCATTTCGATTCGCCGGGTATCGAAACTACCGAAAGCCCCGACACGGTACACCCGAACCTCGGTCTTTCCGTCGGATCGCAAAATTACGGGTATTGGTGTTACGGCCGCAGTAATCAGTTTTTGCAGCCGTCTTCTCTTCCGGGCAAGAATTTTGCCGTTGCCGGAGGCGGATTGGGTGATCAGCGCCTTGGCGTGCGCCAGCGGCTCCGGGGACTGCAGGCGTGCGGGCTCCGACAGATAGCGGTCCATCGCTTTGTGCAAGTTTGCCAGGGCCTCGGCACGAATCCGGCCATTATTGGCAAACGCCGCCGTCGAATCGAGCGCAAGTGCCTTCTTATAGAGTTCCAGTGCGCTCGACCATTTCTCCTGCGCCTCGAGGGATTTCGTTCTCTTGCGGAGATCCGCCAGAGCGGCGACCTGCGCGCCGGCCTCGATACGCTTGGAAATGTCCTTCACCTCCGGGGTATCGGGACGAATATTCGCCGCTCGATCCAAAGCAGCGGACGAGCCTTTGAAGTCCCTTTTGTCGAGCAGAACTAAGGCTTCGGAAACGGCCCGGCGATAGTTCCGATCGGCGATCACCTTACGAATGCGCTCGAGACGATCCCGCGCGGGTTGATAAACGGAATCGAGCGACGTCGCCGTCTGGTAGCTCATCAGAGCCTGCTCGATATTTCCGGCTTGTTCCAGCGCGTCACCCTTTGCTATTGCCGCAAGAACCTCGGGCAATTTTCGAGCGCGCATGAGTGCCGCGCGTGCCGCTTCATTTTCTTGCTCGATCGCGACGGCAATCTGAAATTCGGTAACGGCGGTTGCCGAATCGAGTCTGTCATACGCCTTCTGCCCCTGCTCCATGGCCAACCTGAAGCGTTCCGGGCGGTTCGCTTCCAACCGGTCGAATTGGGAGAGGGCCTCCTGGAAAAGCGGCAACGCACGCGTGTACTGCTCGCGGTTGTAATGGGCATACGCCGTGTCGAGGGCCAGTTTGGCGGCGGGTAGGCTCGTCTCGAATTTCGCGGCTCCCCAGGTCTGGGCGCCCGTGCTCTCCAGTCGCGCGAGGCGGCGAAAGGCTTCGGACAGAAGTTTTTCGGCCTCCTTGTGATCGCTGTTGGGTTCCGTTGCGTCCGGGGTGGCTGCCGCCCGTGAAATCTCGGCGGCCGGCGGCGGCGTTGCCGCCTGTGTGCCGGTAGGCGCTGCAACCGGCGTTCCAGAATCCTGCACGACCAGCGAGGGAAGCAGGAACACGACACCCAGCGCCGTGGCAACGAGTCCTACAAAGACGACAAGCAAAACGGCCTTCATCTGCGGATTGGGGTGCTGTCTCGCAGGCGCGGACAATTCCTTCCGTGGACGGTCATCACGTGTGGTCATGATCGCTTGCGATCGCCCTCTCGAGCTCATCTTGCCTTTGAGATCAGTTGATCCTGGGTGCCGGGGACGCCGGCATCTCGCCCGTCTCTTTGTCGCGCAGTTCCTTCAGAACCTCACGCCACCGCTGAAATTTTTCCTCGACCGTGCCCTTCAACTCCACCGTCTTTCCCTCGACCTCAATGACGATAGGTTTGACGTCGCTTTGCAAAGACTGCCCCAGTTCCTCCAGAGCGGTCTTGCGCAATTTCAGTTCCGCTTCCGCCTGATCGGATGCCTGAACGGCCTTCTGCACTGCAATCGTGGCCGCGGCGCCCGCGACTATCACTCCGGTCGTACGGCATGAGGAACAGTTTTTTTGGGACCCTATCGCAACACCTGCCAGCACACCGAGAACGCCGATGACGACAGATTTCATCTGTTCTTGCGAATTCACACGATCGACTTCGCGAATGGCGTAAATTTCGTTGAGGCGGGATTCACGCCACTTCGTGTAGCCATCACCGATGTTGCGGGCGAGGCCGTCATATTGCTGATCGAACGTGTCAATCAGAAACTCCTCGCGCGCTCGAATCCGGTTGACGCGCTGGACCATCGGATCATCGTTGGAGGGTAGCCGTACGGCGCGGTAAGGCGGACTAGAATTTTCATCCTCGGACGGGCTCGTGAAGAACGAAACGAACTTCTGCATGGGGCCCGCCGGGGTTTCTGCGGCTGTGGTGTTCTGGACATAGCCATTGAACACATCCGGTGCGAATTCCGCGCCAAACCGAAGTTCGGTAACCGTCCGAATCATTAAGGCGTCCTTCGTCACCAGCTTCTGCTGGTATGCCGCGATGTCGTTCGCGATCTCGTTGTAGAGCGGCTGGAAAGCATCCACGCCTTGCTGCTCCGCGCGGCGATACATTTCATCATTAACGACGCCTGTGTATTCCTTGGCAAACCACTCGTTGCCCGTGCCATCGCCTACGTTAATAGCCAGCCTCAAAATTTCGCCATCCGATTCAAGAATGTGGCCATCGACAACGACCTCGCCGTCGCGGGTACCTTTCGGCACGACCCGGACCGGACCCCAGTGGTCCGAGCGCTGCATCGTGTTCTTCAGCTGGACGGGTATATAATACGCTTCGGCGTTGCGGATCTCTTTAGACAACCCCTTGGCCAGATCTGGGTCTTCCGGCAGTTTACCAGGGTCGAAGGTCCTGATGCGCACCGCAAGGAGTGCGTTGTCGTCAATCGGAGATACCGGCCGGGCAAGCGCGATATCACTCTGCGACAGCTCCCTCTCCGCATAGGTCTGGGTACAACCGCCCAGAAGGACGACAAATATGGCGGCACCGATCATTCCGCCGATGCGTGGCCGCCGGATCATTTGCGAGACGCCTTGTATTTCTTGTATTCGTCCCAAAGCTTTTCTTTCAGGATCGGGTCTGTTTCCCGCTCCGCCGCTTCTCTTAGCTGACGGGCAATCACGTCGTCGTCGCTGCCGTCCGCCGTTGCCCGTTCACGTTTGGGGGTGCGTCCCTGGTTCCGTTTCGGCGCCGACCGGCTGACGCTGGGTGCCCCCCATCCCGGTTGAGCGGCTCTTTCTTCTCCTCCGGCCTGCGGATCACCCACCGTGGTTGTCGTGGATTTACCTTGGGAGTCCGTTGGCTCGCCTCCCGTTTTATCAGCCGCGCTGCCACTCCCTTTCGCGCTGCCGCCTGCCCCACCGGAAGGTTTTGCCCCGCGATTGGTTGCTGATTGCCGGATTTCCTGTTGGCGCTTGAGCAGGTTTTCGTCGATTTCGGCTTCCAGGGCATTTAGCCGCGCATCCAGCGACTTTTTCTTTTCTTCGTCGGTTAGAATGTCCGCGCCGATCGTTGAAGTCGGGTTGCCGGTCCGGAGTCTTGCCCCGGTCTGGTTTCTCGTCAATGTCACGCAATCAAACTTTTTAAGGGCGTCTTCACCGCCGAGCGCGCGGACCATTTCGCATTGTTTAAGCACTCTCAGGCGCAGGCCGGCGACGAAGGCGGCGTAATCGCCCAGTTCCCCCCGCGACAATTTCTTTTCCTTGCGAGATTTGCGAAATGCCGCGTCCTCGTGTCGTAACTCGATGCTGCCGGCTCGAAGATCTGCAATTGCCTTCCGGAGGTCTGTGTTTGAGGGTTCCGCGCTCGCGATCGCCGCTGCGGCGGTAGCGCATACAATCAATACGAACCCTGAAATCCGGTTTAGCGCCTGCATATCGCAATTCTTTGCACTGACGGAAGATGCGGTCAAATCAAAACAACGACATTATAAGATTGGGCGATTTAATCAAAAATCGACTTAAATGGACGAGATTTTCGTTATTTTGGGGAGTGTCCTAAAATGACAATGCCGTTCGGCCCCCGACCGGCTGCTGACCGTGGCTTGGCGGTGTCTGTATCTGCCCCGATATAATCAGACGGGGCATTCCCCGTGCCACCGAGATGGCCAGTTTTGCGGTGCAGTCAACCAGGCGTGGTCAAGCTATCGGCCGATAGCGCCGGTTTAGGCGCTTCCTCCCCGATGGGATGAGGACTGGGGCTGATCAATCGATAAAGGAGCGGCCGGGAATCACGTACCGGGGCTTGTTTTATCCTATTTGAACACCCCGGCGAGTTTTATCAGCTTTCGGAAAACCTCGAATACCACGGCAGTGCTGACGCCGAATAGGATTATCCCATTCATCGCCTCAATGCTGCTTAGCAACTGCCATTTCTGTTGCAGGACGATATCGCCGTATCCGAGTGTGGTGAAAGTGACGGTCGAGAAATAAAGGGCCGTTTCAAATGAGTCGAACTGACCCAGAAGAAGATAGAGAAGAGCCCAGGCCCAAATCTCGACTGTGTGAAATAGAACTATCAGGAGAATGGTGACAATCAAGATTCGCGTCATTCTGACGGAACCCAGGGAAGCAATGGTTGTGATGCCCAAATGTTTGAGCGTCGCGAAAAGCCAAAGGATCCCGGCGGTGTGAATGACCGTGGTCAGGGCAATCATTGCGTAACCAATTGCGATTTGGGCACTAAACAACGATCTTGCCCCTAATCCAGGTATGCGAAATGTCTATCCTCCGCCGCGCTCATGGAGCGTTGCGGAGCTCTCGACCGATCAAAAGAATATGCCATACCCGTTCATCACGTCTGCTGTATCTGTTTAAAAACCGAAACATCGACTTCTGGCGGAGGATCTGTTCGATCCGGGGGTGCGCGGTCACCCGTGCACAACGATCGGGTCGGCAGGACCGATCAGGGCACCGAACAGCAGCGCTCCTATGAACGGAAAGGATTGCCCGAACAAGCCGAGCAATCCCCTGAACGCCCTATCTTTTCGGAGGACGGGTACCGGGACGATCTCCGCAACAAACGGCCAATACGCAAGGCCGCCGCCAAATTACGCGAAGATCGTTACCCTCACCCCATCACACCAATCGGCGACTGGAACGATACAAGCGCATGCAAACCGCAGGCTTAAAGAACTATTTCCTCTGCCACGTATACATTACGCTAAGTCCAAGGACATGCTGGTCTTTTGACCCTCTGTCGTCGACGATCGGACTGTCGGCGGCATCCGAGAGAAGGCGCTTGTACTGATATCCGCCGCCGACATGCCAGTTTTGCGTTATATGGAACAATCCCAACAAACCGACGCCGATATCCTTGAAACCGGCGTCAGCCGAAAACGACGAAAGCCCGGTTGCCGCGGCGCCCGACCCGGAAACATCAAAGAAACTC
>CAYYBI010000499.1:0-10906 GCA_964469835.1 uncultured Rhodospirillaceae bacterium | reverse complement strand
CCCGCCCGCGACGACGACCGCCCGCAATAGGCCGCTAAACCCTCAGCGCTCGTCCGCTTTCGCGGCCTGCCAGCTTTGCTCCATCTCGTCGAGCGAGGCGTCGGCAATCGCGCGGCCCTGGTCTCGAAACACCGCTTCAATCGTCCTAAACCGGCGCTCGAACTTGGCGTTGGCGCCGCGGAGCGCGGTTTCCGGATCGACCTTGAAATGGCGGGCCAGATTGGCGGCGCAGAACAGCAGGTCGCCGATTTCATCCTGCAGCCGCCCATGGTCGCCGCCTTCGGCGATAACTTCACGGATTTCGCCGATTTCCTCGCCGATCTTCTCGAAGATCTGCGCGGATTCGGGCCAATCGAAGCCCACCCGGGCGGCCCGCTTCGTTAATTTCTCCGCCCGCATGAGCGCCGGCAGGGCGCGCGGCACACCATCGAGAACGCCGGTTTCCTGGCCATCCGCTTGGGCCTTGGCGGCCCGCTCGGCGGCTTTATGGGATTCCCAGTTGGCGGTCTGAATGTCAGCGTCCGCGACGGTTTCCGAGCCGAATACATGCGGATGACGGCGGATCATCTTGTCCGCAATGGTCCGCGCGACGTCCTCGAAATCGAAGGCGCTTTCCTCCTCGGCCATGCGGGCGTGGTAGGCGACCTGGAGCAACAAATCGCCCAATTCCTCCTTCAACGCCGCCATATCCGACTGTTCGATCGCATCGGCGACTTCATAGGCCTCCTCGATGGTATAGGGCGCTATGGTCGCAAAGGTCTGCTCGATGTCCCACGGACAGCCGGATTGCGGATCGCGCAGACGCGCCATCACCTGGATCAGCCGATCGGTTTCTTTACTCATGTGAGGGGCGCCCGGTTGGTTATGGACAGCATGTTTGACCCGTATCGCCGCAGAACTTACCATCACATACTGATTCCCCAACAGCTTTCCGGAAATTGAAATGCGCAATTTGGAACTTCCCGGCCGCTCGCCCGTTCGCGCGCTGAACGGCATGGCGGCAACGTCGCATCCGCTGTCGACCATGACGGCGATTAAGGTCCTACAGGAAGGCGGCAACGCCATGGATGCGGCCGTTGCGGCCTGCGCTGTCCAATGTGTAGTGGAACCTCAATCGACCGGCATCGGCGGCGACTGCTTCATGCTGTTCGCGCCGGGCGGGGAGGAGAAGATTCTCGCCTATAACGGCTCCGGCCGGGCGCCGGCAGGCGCCGATCCCGATTGGTACGTCAAGCAAGGCATCACGCGGATCGATCAACACACGCCACACGCCGTCACCGTGCCCGGCGCAATTGACGCCTGGACCCGTCTTATCGCCGATCACGGCACCAGGGATCTCGGCGAATTGCTGCAACCGGCGATCCGGTTTGCCCGCGACGGCTATCCTGTAACCTCGCGTGTCTCCGTCGATTGGGCGTCCAACATCGAAACGCTGTCGCATGATCCGAGCAGCCGCTCGGTGTTCCTGACAGACGGCAAGACGTTGTCCGAGGGCAAGGTTCACCGTCAGACGAAATTGGCCGCGACCCTGCAACGGATTGCCGAACAGGGCAGGGACGGGTTCTATACCGGCCCGGTTGCCGACGATCTGGTCGCGCGTCTTCAGGAAGTCGGCGGCCATCATACCCTCGCGGATTTTGCCGCGGCCCAGGGCGAGTACGTTACGCCGGTCAAGACCGAGTATCGCGGCAACACCGTGTATGAATGTCCGCCCAACGGCCAAGGTATTGTCGCGTTGGAAATCCTCAATATCCTGTCGGGGTACGATATGGCGTCGATGGACCCCTTGTCCGCGGAGCGTCTGCACCTCGAAATCGAGGCGGCGCGGCTCGCCTATGGCGACCGGGACACGGTCGTGGCGGATCCGGACCGGGCGCAGGTGCCGATCGACTGGATGTTGTCGGACGAGCATGCGACCGAGCTGCGCAACGCCATCATCGCGGACCGGGCGATGCAGGATATTCCGCCATCGGTCCTGCCGGCGCACCACGATACGGTCTATCTGTGCGTGGTCGACAAGGACCGCAATGCGGTCAGCTTCATCAATTCGCTGTTTTCCGCGTTTGGCAGCGGCATCATGGGGCCGGAATCGGGTGTCATGCTGCAGAATCGCGGCTGCGGCTTCGTCGTCGAACCCGGCCACCCGAATTGTATCGGCCCCAACAAGCGCCCGTTGCATACGATCATCCCGGGGATGGTGGCGCGGGACGGGCGCGCCGTGATGCCTTTCGGCGTCATGGGCGGGCAATACCAGGCGATCGGCCATGCGCATGTTCTGTCGAACATGTTCGACTTTGGCATGGATGTTCAGGAGGCCATCGATTTTCCGCGGTTTCTGTCGACACCCAGCAACCGCGAGGTCGATGTGGAGAGCGGCGTGCCGGCATCGGTCGCGGAACGACTGCGGGAATTCGGGCACGATGTCTCGACGCCGGCCAAACCGATCGGCGGAGGGCAGGCGATCCAGATCGATTGGTCCGAAGGGACGCTCGCCGGCGGTTCGGACCCGCGCAAGGACGGTTGTGCGCTAGGGTATTAAGCGGGTTGTGTCCGTGACACCGGGTAAACGACGCAGTAGAAGAAATGGGCGCGGGGCTGCAAGGCCGCCGCGGTTCCGAGGGACTATGGCGGCACAGGCGTCTTCGCCCGCCGCCCAATAGACGGAAGGCAGCGATGGCCAACACCCGGGCGCAGAATAAATGGCGCGGCAAGAACCGCTTCGTTAAGTCGCAGCTCAACGTGATGGCGCGCAAACTGGTGCATCAGGATCTGGACGAAATCGCGGAACGTTTTGAATTGCGCGGGAAGGGCGAGGCGGTTGGATTTTCCTCGTTTGTCACCAAGGGGTTGATGCAATACGCCGACCACAATGAAGAGGCCGGCCGGTTGCTTGAATTGTTTGCCGAAGCTTATGATCGCGACCGGGACCTCTACACGTAACCGATAAATCATCATTTAATCAGATAGTTAGGGAGAGACAACCCCGCATGAGCGAGAATGCATTGGATTGGCCCGCCGACGTGCACCGGACACTGCGCGACGAGGGTATTACGCAGGTATGTCAGGTGCCGGATGCCGGTCACAAACGGCTGATCGAGCTGTGCCAGGCGGATAACGACGTTTCGATGACCACCATGACGACCGAGGAAGAAGGCATCTACATGCTCGCCGGATCGTGGCTCGGCGGATGCAAGGGCGTGATGCTGCTGCAAAGCAGCGGCGTCGGCAACATCATCAATGCGCTGGCCATGCCGAACACCTGCCGCATTCCGCTGTTGATGATCATCACCATGCGGGGCGAATACGGCGAGTTCAATTCGTGGCAGGTGCCGATGGGGCAAGGCGCGCCGGCGAGCCTGGAAGCGATGGGCGTCCGGTTGCACCGGGTCGACGAAGCCGAAGACATCGCACCGGCGGTCAAGGCGGCCGCGCGGCTGGCCTTCGACGGACAGCAAATGGTCGCGGTGCTGCTCTCGCAAAAGGTGCTGGGCTTTAAGGATTTCCGGGAGTTGGCGAAATGAACCAATTGCATAGAAGAGATGTGGTTAACGGTCTCCTGGCCGAGCGTGACGAGAATCTACTGGTTGTCGCCGGACTCGGGTCGTCCTGCTGGGATGTCGCCAATGCCGGTGATCGGCCGGAGAATTTTTACGTCTGGGGCGCCATGGGCGGCGCGACCATGATCGGTTTCGGCGTCGCCAAGGCGCAGCCCGAAAAGCGCGTCCTCGTGATTACCGGCGATGGCGACATGCTGATGGGCATGGGCTCGTTCGCCAGCATCGCGAATGACCCGGTGACCAACCTCGCGGTTCTCGTGCTCGACAACAGCGCGTATGGCGAAACCGGCGGCCAGCCGACCCATACGACAGGGGCGACGGACCTGGCCGGCATTGCCAAGGCGTCGGGTATCGCCACGACCGCGACAATTACGAAGGAATCGGAGCTGCGTCAGCTCAAGGAATTGGCCTTGGATGCGCCGGGTCCGGTGGTGGTTGTCGCCAAGATTATTCACGAGCCGCTGAAATTCGTTTTGCCATCGAACAACGGGCCGTATCTCAAGGATCGGTTCCGCGTCGCGTTGATGGGCGACGAAGTCGCTTAAGGTGCCGGAAGGGCGGTATCGTTCCTGAGGGCAATTTGTATTTAGGGGGCCTGGGTATGGCCCCTTAAATCAAATGCCGATTGTCGCATAATGTATATTATGGAAAATATAGAATAGACACTTCAGGCCTCTGATTTCAGCAAAATGAAAACCTTAGCGGTTCGGTAATCCCATCCGTGTACCGTCGCTCGCGCCGTGGCATTCCCCGTCCACGAAAAAATCATGAGGTCACGATGTCTCGAATCCTATTTGCCGTTGGGCTTGCGGCAGCGCTGGCTGGCTGTGCAACGCCTGAAGCGGTCCGCCTCTCGGACCACAAAGCAACCGTCAACCTGCGCGGTCAATCCGTATCAATCGTGAACGAAAGCGCGCCCAGTTTCGGCGCGCTGACTGCCGACAAGGCCATGTTTGCCGTTGTCGGCGCGTTCGCGGCGCATGAAAAAGGCCGTCAGATCGTCGCCGAGAACAAGATCGAGGATCCTTCGCGGCGTGTCGAGCGGAAGCTCGTGCAATACCTGCGGCGGCACTATCAGACTCGGGCCAACCCCAAGGTGCTGGACTTTACCCAGAAGGACAAACCCGACGATCTTGGCGCCTGGGCCAAGGCCAACAACACCGGCGGTATCATCGTCGATGTCGAGACCCGAGGCTGGGGTTTCAATTATTTCCCGACCACCTGGACGCGCTATCGTGTCGGCTATTCCGGTCTGGTTCGTATTATCGATGCGAAAACCGGAAAGGTCTTTGTCCAATACATGTGCCAGGCCGGCGGACCGGAGACAGCCGAAGTCGCACCGACCTATGATGAAATGATGGGCAACCGGGCGGCTCATCTCAAGAAGCTCCTGAAGGAACGCGCCGATAAATGCGTCGATCAGGTGAAGTCGAAGGTGCTGTAACGCACCGAGCGCCGTTAACGTTCGCCGGGGCGGCATTTATGGCTGCCCCGGCGTATTTCATTAAGACGTCGCATGGCGGAATCGCCCGATGAGCCGCCCATCGATGGCGAGCAACCCCAGCCCAATCAAACCCATCCCCAGAATCTGGCTCCATTCCAGGCGCTCGCCGAGAAAGACGGCACCCAACGAAATGGCGCTGACCGGAATCAGGAACGTCACCAGCAGCAGATTGGTCGCGCCCGCGGTTGCGAGTATCCGGAAATACAGGATGTAGGCCAGCGCCGTCGACAACAGTGCAAGCCCGGCAATCGCGCCGAACGCTATGGCGCTTGGCTGTGCCAATACCCAAGGTTGGTCCACGATTAGGGCCACCGGCAACAGAAATACCGTGGCCATCGTCAGTTGCCCGGTGGCAGTTTGCATCGGGGATACATCAAGCTCGTGAAACCGGCGCCCGAAAATGCCGGCAAACGCATAGGACAATGCGCCTGCCAGGACAGCCAGTTGAGCGAAGCCGTGGTCGCCGGTGCCGTATATCGTGTCGATTCCCATCAAAACGACGACACCGGCGAATCCCAACGCCACGCCGAGACACCGCCCGGGCGTTAATTTTTCATCGGCCGTGAGCCAATGTGCGACGATAACGGTAAAAATCGGCGTCGTGGCATTGAGGATCGAGGCCAGCCCGCCGGCGATCTGAGTCTGTCCCCAAACGATCAGGCAGAATGGGATCAGGTTGTTCAGGCAGCCCATGGCGGCGAAGTTTCGCCAAAGACGGATGTTCCAAGGCATGCGCTGCCCGGTCGCAAGGAGCACAAGATTCAGGGCGATCGCGGCCAATCCCACGCGCAGCAGGACGATCGTCAGCGGCGGCAGGGCGTCAACGATCAGCTCGACGAAAAAAAACGAGCCGCCCCATAGGATCGACAAAGCAAGCAACAGAGACCACTCAAGCGATCCCATTGCACGGTTGGTTGTGGCGGCCATGTCGACTCCCATCCCGATAAATGAATTGGGTACATCTTCGATGCCGCCGTTCGAACGAGCCACCCGATTGTTGCGGTCTAACCGGGATAAGGTGAGATATGGATTGGCGGGAGGCCGCCCCTACCCCTCCTCCACCACCAACCCGTCATAGCCAGGTTCGACGCCCGCCGGCAGATCCGCGCACAGCGTCGCGTAATCAATGTCCGGTCCCATATGGGTCAGCACCGCGCGTGCCGGCTTGACGCGCTCGATATAGCTGAGCGTTCGCGCCAAATGGGTGTGCGTCGGGTGCGGCGTGCGCCGGAAGCAGTCGACGACCCAGGTCTCGACGCCGCTCAAGGCCTCGAAAGCCGCATCGTCCAATTCGACGAAGTCCGTCGAATACGCCATCGAGCCGAACCGGAACCCAAATGTCTTGGAAAACCCGTGGCTTTGCTCAAACGGCACGACCGAAATGCCCCCCACGGTGAACGGCCCATCGATGGTATGCGGAGTCAGCTTCGGCTTGTAATACCCCTTGTTGAACCGCAACGGTTCGAACACATAGCCGAAGCGCCGATCGAGCGTTTCGAGCGTCTCGGCGCTGCCATAGGCTCTCAGGTCTGCGCCCATGGCCATGTTGACCGAGCGCATGTCGTCGATGCCGTGGCAATGATCCGCGTGCGCATGGGTATACAGCACCGCATCGAGCCGGCTGACACCGGCGGCGAGAAGTTGCGCCCGGCAATCCGGCGTGGTGTCGACGAGAAGTACCGTGTCTTCGTGTTCCACCAGGATCGATGAGCGGAGCCGTCGATTGCGCGGCTCATCCGGGTCGCAATCGCCCCAATAGCCGCCCACGGCGGGCACGCCGGTCGACGGGCCGCAGCCCAGGATGGTGACCTTCATCCCGAAGAAGGCCGCTCTACAGTATTAAAAAGATTGAAGAAATTATCCGTGGTTGTGACAGCCAAGGCGTCGGGTTCCATGCCTTTCAGTTCCGCCAGCCGCGCCGCCGTATGGACCACATAGGCGGGCTCGTTGCGCTTGCCCCGGTTCGGCATCGGCGCCAGATACGGGGCATCGGTCTCCACCAGCAGACGGTCGACCGGAAGCCCCCTCACCGTCTCGCGCAAGTCGTCCGCCGACTTGAAGGTCAAGATGCCCGAGAGCGAGATGTAGAAGCCGATTTCGACCGCGCGTTCCGCAAGTTGCCGGCTGGTGCTGAAGCAATGAATGACGCCACGGAACGCCCCCTTGGCGTATTCCTCTTCGAGGATACCGGCGGTGTCGTCGTCCGCGTCGCGGGTGTGGACGATCAGCGGCAGCCCGGTCTCCCGCGCCGCGGCGATATGGGCGCGGAAGCTGCGGCGTTGATCCTCGCGCGGGCTGTTGTCATAGAAATAATCGAGCCCCGTTTCGCCGATGCCGGCAACTTTTGAAGCGCGCGCCAGTTCGACCAGCGTATCGGCGGTAACCGCTTCTTCCGTCGCGACGTTGTGGGGGTGGATGCCGACGCTGCACCAGACATCGTCATAGGTGCCGGCAATGTCCGTTATGAGGTTGAATTCGCTAACTTTAGTGCAAATCGTCAGCATCCGGCCGATATCGGCTCGGCGCGCGCGGCCGACCACCGCGTCAAGGTCGCCATCCTGCGCCAGATAATCGAGATGGCAATGGCTGTCGACCAGCATCGATTAGCCGTCCTCGTCGTCGACAAAGCGCGGAAACACTGGGCTTGGCTTCGGCAGCGCCGTTCGGGGAACGAGCGCGGTGTCCAATGCGTCGAAACTTCGGGCGCCCTCCGGCACGGCGATCTGGTCGAGGATGCGCGCGGCCGATTGCGGCATGAATGGCTGTACCAGTATACCCAGCCGGCGAATCGTCTCGGCCAGCACATAGAGGACCGTCGCCATGCGCGGCGGATCGCTCTTGCGCAACTCCCACGGCGCTTGGGCATCCACGTAGCGGTTGGCGGCGGAGATAACCTCCCAAATTGCGATCAGCGCGGTGTGGAACTGCTGCACGTCGAACGCCGCGCGGCATTTCTCCAGCAAGCCGGCGGCCTGGCCCAGCAACGCATCGTCTTCCGGCGCCAGCGCGCCCGGCTCGGGTACGCGACCGTCGCAATTCTTGTTGGTCATCGACAGCACCCGCTGGCACAGATTGCCAAGATCGTTGGCGAGGTCGCTGTTGATGCGATTGATCATGGCCTGATCGGAAAAGTCGCCGTCATTACCGAACGGCACCTCGCGCAACAGGAAATACCTGACTGGATCGAGCCCATATTTTTGCACCAGTTCGAAGGGGTCGATCACGTTGCCCACCGACTTCGATATCTTTTCCCCATCGTTGGTCCACCAGCCATGTGCAAACACCCGCTTCGGCGGCGCAATGCCTGCGGCCATGAGGAATGCCGGCCAATAGACCGCATGGAAGCGCAGGATATCCTTCCCCACCATGTGCAGGTCGGCCGGCCAATATTTCTCGAAGCGCTTGCTTCCCGTGTCGGGATACCCGGCCGCGGTGATGTAGTTGGTAAGCGCATCAAGCCACACATACATGATGTGTGCCTCGTCTCCCGGTACCGGAATGCCCCATTTGAAGGTGGTTCGCGAAATCGACAGGTCCTTAAGGCCGCCTTTGACGAAACTGGTCACTTCATTGTGGCGCGACTTGGGCGCGACGGAGTCCGGATTGGATTCGTAGAACTCAAGCAATGCATCCTGCCAGTCGGACAGGCGGAAGAAATAACTCGGCTCCTCAACCCATTCGACCTCGGCACCCGTTGGCGCCAGCTTGCGACCGTCCGTGCCTTCTTCCAACTCACCTTCGGCGTAGAACGCCTCGTCGCGTACCGCGTACCAGCCGGCGTATTTGCCGAGATAGATATTGTCCTGGCCCTTTGGTGATTTATTGGTGGCGATGGCCTGCCATATCGCCTGGCTGGATTTAATGTGGCGGGCCTCGGTCGTACGAATAAAATCGTCATTGCTGAAATTCATGGTCACGGCAAGGTTTCGGAAATTGCCCGATATCTTGTCGGTGAAGCTTTGCGGATCGACTCCGGCTTCGGCGGCCGCCTTTTCGACCTTTTGGCCATGCTCGTCGGTGCCGGTCAGGAAAAGGACATCGTGGGCGTCGAGGCGCTTGAACCGCGCCAAGACGTCACAAGCGAGTGTGGTGTAGGCGTGGCCGATATGCGGCTGGTCGTTGACGTAGTAGATCGGCGTCGTGACGTAATAACTTATGCCGCCAGCCATGGTCGTTGTCTCCGAGCGGGTGTCCGTCAGCGGGCCCGCGCTTGGCCACCGTCCAGGATTGCCGCAATTGTCAGAAAGGCGTTCACAACCGCCTGTTTCCGGTCGAGATTCGCGCTATCCGCCTGCTCGAGCAGGCGGGTGACCTTTTCCCATACCTCAAGCCATTGTTCAAGCGGCGCCAGGCTCAGCAGGCGCTCCTTGATGCGGGATTCGTCCGCGACCACATCGGTGTGCGGGGTTGCCTGCGCGGCGGAGAGGATCAGCCGGGCCAGCCACCGTCCGATCAGGTCACGGAGCGTCGTGAAATTGTCGGTTGCTCCGCCGCGGCGCCCCACCGAATCGCCGAGCGCCTGGATGCCGAGGATATCCGGTCGATCGAGCGTTCCCATCAGCCGGACCATTTTGCCGTAGAGGTCGAGCCCACCTGCCTCGGCGAGCGCGATCGCATCACCGATACTGCCCTCACCCAGGGCGGCAAGCGCCGCGCGGTCTTCGACGGACAAATCGGGAAAGTATTCTTCGAGCAGTTCGAGGACGACCGAGTCCTTCAAGGGATCCAGAAACAGTTGCGTGCAGCGTGACCGAATGGTCGGCAGCAGCCGCCCCGGCGCATTACAGGTCAAGAGGAACAGCGCCATCGGCGGCGGTTCCTCCAGGCTCTTCAGGAGGGCGTTTTGGGCGTTTGCGTTCAGCGCGTCCGCCGGATCGACGAGGATGACGCGCCATCCGCCTTCGGCGGAGGTCATATTCGTGAACCGGATCGCCTTGCGGACTTGGGAGACCACGATTTGTTGCGTCGGGCGGCCGGTATCGGGATGGGGCATGCCCGGTTCCAACACGCGCAGATCGGCGTGCCCGCGTGCGGAAATGCGCTGCGCCACCGGACTCTCAGCGGGTATCGCCAGGGAGTCGACGGGCGGCAACGTGTCGCCGAACAGGCCCTCGTCCTGATTCCCGGCTCCGTTCAAAACAAATCGCGTAAAACGGTAGGCAAGCGTCGCCTTGCCAATGCCCCGCGGCCCGGAAATCAGCCAGGCATGCGGCAGGCGGCCCGACTGCACCGCTTCCAGCAGCCGCGATTCCGCCGCCGCATGGCCCCGAATTGTAAAGCGGTTTCGCGGATGCAGCGGATCGTTGTCGTCGTCGATGGGTCGGGCCATGTGATCGTCTGCTCTAGAGAGTGTCGATGCCTAAGCGTCGGGCAACTTCGCCGAGTATAGCCGTGTGCACGGTATCGGTGTCTTGGGTTGCGTCGATGACGACGCATCGGTCGGCGTCGCGCCGGGCAATTTCCAGGAATCCCTGGCGCAACCGCTCGTGGAACTCCGTTGCCATCCGCTCGTACCGATTTTGTCCATCTCCGTCGCGCGATCGCGCTCGGGCGAGCCCGACCGCAACGGGAATATCTAGGATCACTGTAAGGTCGGGATCGAAATCTCCCAGCGCCAATCGCTGCGCCGCGGCCACGGCGTCCCGGCCGAGCCCAAACCCGTACCCCTGATAGGCCATCGTCGAATCGGCAAAGCGGTCACACAGTACCCATTGGCCGTGTTCCAAGGCCGGCCGGATGGTCTTCATCACGTGATCCCGGCGCGCGGCGACATGCAGCAACAATTCGGTTTCCGCGTCCCAACGATCGATATCCCCGGTTACCAGGAGATCGCGGATCAATTCAG
>CAYYBI010000498.1:0-2854 GCA_964469835.1 uncultured Rhodospirillaceae bacterium | reverse complement strand
CCAACGGGCCAGTCGCGGAGAAGGCCCTCAACGAGTAATTCCGTAGGCCGCCACCACGCCGCCTTCCCTCTCTAATCAGCATAAAATTAACCAACTCAATTTTCCGGCTCACGTTTTATTGGGCGGCGCAAATCGGTGCGTTCCAACACCGCTTGAATTTGGCGTTCGTCGAAATTTTTTATTAATTTTCAGATAAATACGCCATTTCTGTGACCCCCGTCATCGCTCGTCGACGGCCCCCGGAATATAAATAACGCTTCTTGGCAAATACGAATATTTGGGCCCTGGCCGCCGGTTCGGCATCAGCAAACGGCCTCGAAGCACAAAAAATAATCCAACAAAAATTTAATCACTGCGCCTTAGGAGCACCCCAATGACAACCATCGGACGCGTTCTGGTTGCCGGCCTTATATTGACCGGCCTCGCCAGCCCCGCTCTTGCCGGAAAATATGACCGCAAGGGCACTCTCACAAACAGCAATGTGAGTATTCCCGGTTGCGGCTCCGTCAGCTCGGTGACGGTTAAATACTCAGTCGGTTCTTTCATGGGCGAACCGACAAAACAGGGCATTTTCAAATGGAGCACAGCCAACGAAGCGACGCAGCGTTGCATCAACTATTCGACGTCGATTTATCTTAGAATCCAGGGCCAGAATGGCGGCAGCGGTTACATAAAAGTCAGCCCAACGGTGCCTAAATCCGGCCAGGGCTTCGGTCATTTCGGGATAGCCAGTTCGCCGAGCTGGAGCGCGTTCATTTGCGATCCCGGAGGCAACAGTTGTCTTTCCACCAAAGACGCAAAGAACCTCATAAAATCCGGTTACAGCATCACCGGCTTCCGAGTCCGTACAAGAGATATTCCGAAGGTCAAGCGCCAGTCCCGCAGCAATTCATCCGGCTCGGGTAGCACATCGCGATCGGTCGGAGTGTTAACGAATTCAAGCAGCGGATCGACCAGCACGACACAAAGAAGAAATATGCCCAATGTCTTCGCGCCGACGGTCACGACGCGGTCGACGACCACGCGATCGAGAACGAACTACAAGCCGCGGCCGACGCTCAAGCGCGATCAATTCGGCAAGGGACGCCTGAACACATGCCGGCGGCCAAACGGCAAGGTCTATTACGCCTATAACCCGTGCCGGACCAACGCACGAAAATCCGCAACGCGCCGCACGACCACAAAGCGCTACGCGTCGAAGCCCCGGGTCAATACACGGACGACCAGGACCCGCCGCACGACCACCAGCCGCTATACGTCGAAGCCCCGGGTCAACACACGGACGACCAGGACACGCCGCACGACAACCAACCGCTATAAGTCGAAGCCCCGGGTCAACAGCAGCCGGTCGCGCAGCAACCGTTATTCATCGAGCAGGCGGCAAACTTCGCGCCGCAGGTGCCCTTACGGCCAACGTCGCTGCTGACGACGCGTCGAAAGAAAAAGGGATCACGCGATCTCGACGCCCGGCCGGCCTCGCGCCACGGTAAATGTGGCCTTGGTGGTAATCGGCGCCCCCGGTCGCATGACGTAGGACACCGTCCGGTAATCGGCCCGCCATTGGCCGGGCGACACCTCGCACCGCGTGTATCCCCGGCGCCCGTTGTAGAATCGGATGTGCGGGTTGGCGGCAACAATTCGGCGCGGCGTCTTCTTGCTATCCCAGCCATCGCCCTTCGATGAAATGGACGTGCAGACGAATTCGGTCCCAATCGCCGGTGCGCCGACTTTGTCGAAGTCCCGTTGCAGATCGCCGACCCAGCCGGCGTGTACGTCACCGGACAAGACGATCAAATTCCCCTTACCGATCTCGGCGACATGGCCGAGTAAGCGGTTGCGGGCGGCAACATACCCGTCCCACTTGTCCATATCGAACAATATTTCATCATACCTCGGAACCTTGCGCTGCATCATGGGAACCTGCTGGGCCAGTACCGACCATACCGCCTGGTCGCGAGACAGCCCGTCCTGCAGCCATCGTTCCTGAGCAAACCCGAGCATCGTGGCATCTGGCGCCAACGCCGCATCGCACAGGCGCTGCTTCTTGTCGCCGCACGGCTGGTCGGTACGATACTGGCGGGTGTCCAGCATGTTCAGCGTCAGAAGGTCTCCAAATCCGTACCGCCGGTATAGCTGCATATCGGCGCCCTGCGGCATTGCGGTGGGACACAACGGCATATGTTCGAAATACGCCCGATAGGCCGCTGCACGCCGCTGCCTGAACATGCGTACGGGTGTTTCGCCATGCCGATCGTAATCGCCGGCGTAATTATTCTGGACCTCATGGTCGTCCCAGACCGTCAGCCATGGGAATGCCGCATGCGCCGCTTGCAGCGCCGGATCCAGCTTATAGAGCGCATAGCGGTTGCGGTATTCGTCGAGTGTCGTGGCTTCGTTGAACGGGTGCATACGCGGACGCCCCAGTTTTCCCGCATATTCGTAAATGTAATCGCCGAGATGAACCACCAGATCGAGATCCTCCCGAACCATGTGGTCATAGGCGGTATAGAAACCCTGCTCGTAATGCTGGCAACTCGCGAAAGCGAACCGGAACCGGTCAAGCCCGCCTGCAGCCGCCGTGCGGGTGCGCCCGATCGTGCTGGTCTCGCCCAGCGCATGGAAGCGGTACCAGTACCATCGATGCGGTTGCAGTCCCTGTACCGGCACGTGAATCGCGTGGGCGAATTCAGGACGCGCCGTGGCGACGCCGGACCGGACGATCCGCGTCATGCTCTCGTCGGACGCAACCTCCCAGCGCACCTCAAGCGGTTTATTGGGCATCCCACCGCCATTCAACGGATCCCGCGCGAGCCGGGTCCAGATGACGATCCCGTCCGGCAACGGCTCGCCGGAG
>CAYYBI010000497.1:0-4305 GCA_964469835.1 uncultured Rhodospirillaceae bacterium | reverse complement strand
GGTTTTCTTGCGGGCGGGTGGATGGACCTTCACCGACTGCCGACCGTAAAGCCGGGGGCACTGCCATTTGATACCGGCAGCCGTGGCGACGATCCGGAGAATCGCGTTACCAAGGGTATGCGCAACAACGCGCTGTTTTATTTCGCAAAGGACCAAGCGCGATATTGTGGCAATCCCTATGACCTGCTGGACGTTTCGCGAACCCGCAATATGGAATTTGACCCGCCTCTCCCTGATAATGAGGTCGAAAAGGTCGTGCGGTCAGTCTGGGGATACTACGAGCGGGGGGAATTATGGACCAAAGGCGGTCCGCCGCGCGTTGTGCTGATCGGCGGCCCCGACGGCGATCTGATCATCCTGAAGCAAAACCCGGACGCTTTCTTACTGTGCTGCGTTCTGAAAGAAGCCAACGGCGCGCGAAAAAAATTCGCCGTATCACCCAAAGGGATGCTCGAGGCGAATGTCATCCCGAGTTTCAGGTCCAAAAGCCGATATCGGCGTGCCCGCCAGTGGCTGATCGATCAGGGATTGCTGATAGAGGAGCATAAAGGTGGAAGGGGAACAGGCGATCCTAGTTTGTTCAGGTTCCCTTCCCGGAAGGGGTCAAACTCTTTCCCCAATATAACTAGAACACCTCCCCCTGGGGATACGGGGATGATTAGAAATAGCGGTGCTCAACAACGATGGCACTGATTTTCGATGATGACCACCGAATCTCGCCTTGTAGGAAGGACAAATGAAGGACCGATACCACGACAATGAACGCCTGGCGCTGGGTGCGGTATGGGCTGATGACGCCTATCACTGGCTGGCGCGTCAACTGCAATGCGGTGGGGTTGTCGGCACCACAACCGAGTCCAAGAATCAACTGGAAACCCTGCGCGACGGTTTGATGGTGCTGTCCGATACGCTAAATGCGTTGGCGATGCCGTATCCGCCGCCATCGATGTCGCCGCGACCGCCTCTGCGGGTCGTGAAGTGACCAGGGTGGAGCCCCCCTCGGCCTTCGCGCAGTTACGTTAGTTCCACCTCTCTATCCCAGCCCAAAAACTCGCCGCTCTAGCGGAGCCAAAAAACTCGGGAGTCCGCTTTTGTGACAATTACGTCTGCTCCTGCCCTAAGAGCGGACATTCCAGCGACCGCACCTGACTTCCGGTTATGACCCACAACCGACATCGCCGTTCAGAGTATGCTGTCATTCAGGACAGAACACGCGGGGCACTATTGTGCGGCCTTACGGAGCGCGGTTTTTGCGTCAGTCACTATCTCTTGCAGTATTTCAGCCGCTGGCTTGACGGTTGACACCAAACCAACACTCTGCCCCGACCAAAGCGACAACGCCTCGATATCTCCTTCAGTATCTTCGCCTGGTGTACTCGACTGATATCGAACGATGTTGCCGTGCCGTGGAGAACTCGCAACTACCTCCCCCTCTCCGGGGCGTTTTCCAGACCCTGGCCTTCCTGCCGCCTCCCAAGCGTCCACGGTTTTGTTTCTCAAGGCACGGTGCGGGGCGTTGGGCCAACCGATATCGAATAGATTTTCACTGTAGTGCGTGGAGGTTTCAGGCGACTGAAGGAGCAACTCTCGATATCGGGGGTGAATGCCAGCTTCGGGACTAGCAAGGAACCTAGTCCCAATCCAAACACCTGCAGCCCCAAGCGCCAGAGCCGCAGCAAGACCACGCCCGTCCGCAATGCCACCGGCGGCGACGACCGGAACTGGCGCTATCGCATCCACCACGGCGGGAATCAAGGGCATCGTCGCGACCGTGCCCCGCACATGCCCGCCGGCTTCCCAGCCCTGAGCGATAATAACATCGGCACCGCGATCCACCATTCGACGCGCCTCATCGGCGCTTGCCGAACTATGCAAGACTATTGCGCCGCCTTTACTGGCACGATGCATCAACGGACCAGGGTCACCCCAGAAAAAGGAAACGACTGGTACTTCTTCCTCTAGGCACACTTCCAACCGCTCGTCCTGTGGCCAGTTCATATTGAGGTTGATGCCGAAGGGACGGTCGGTGCGCGTTTTAACGTAGCGGATTGTTTCCCGCAGCGCCGTTTCATTCGCCCGCCAGAGTGCCAGCATGCCTAGCCCACCCGCTGCACTGACAGCGCAGGCGAGATCAGGACTGACGCCGCCCATGGCAGCCTGAATGATTGGTACGTCAATGCCCAAACGTTCACAGAGTATAGTCTTCAAGTTCTGTCCTCCCTGCGGAGAAGCTTAACGGCGATCAGCCGGGGAATCTATGCGCACCGTTGACAGAGCTGCACTTCCGTTTATGGCTATAAGCGGACCTTCCGGCGCTCCTGATCGACTTTCGGCCTTCCCCCAACAGCGGACATTCAAAAGGCGATATCCGCCATCCCCCGGAAGAAGGGCAACAGCTTTTCCACCGGCGCCCAAATGATCCAGTGGAAAACGTCCAAATCCATGCCAAGCCGATCGCCGATCAGGGGCAGGACAAAAATCGCGCCGATAAGTATCAACATGCCGTAGCGCTCGAGTTGAGCGAGTAAGCCCGCCAGCGGTTGCGGCAATAAGCCGACGGCGACACGGCCGCCGTCCAGCGGCGGCAACGGCAGCATGTTGAAGACGGCCAGCACCAAATTCAAAACAATGGAATTATATAGAACCGCCGTCGCCCATGCCTCAGCGCCCTGCGGTAACAACCACACCGCATTGATCATGATCGCCGAGGCGGCCGCCAAAACAATGTTGGTACCGGGCCCGGCGGCGGCCACGATCACCATGTCGCGTCTCGGCCAGCGCAACCGCTCGAAGACGACGGGCACAGGTTTTGCCCATCCGAAGAGGAACGGCGAACCCGTGATCAGCAGGACGGCTGGCAACAGCACCGTTCCGAACGGGTCTATGTGCTTCAGTGGGTTCAAGGTCACCCGGCCCTGGCGATACGCGGTATCGTCGCCCAGCCACCAAGCCGCGTAGCCATGGGCTGCTTCGTGAAAGGTGATCGCGATCAACACCGGCACGACCCAGGTGGACGCGACATAGAGAAGATTGGGACTATCGAAACTCATGCCGGTCGCCTGATGGACTCCCGCCCTTAGGTTATTGCCGTGGATGCAGATCCGGCTGGCGGTTTCGACTGCAGCGCAACTTAGCGCAGACGTTGTTTGTTTGGATATGGCTAGTTTGAGAAGTTTGGCAGCGTAACCCGCAGGTCCGCGTATGCCCCAGCTTTGGACATTCAGCCGGCAACTTGCGTTTGTAAATGTCCCAAACAGACATCGGTCAGACTTCGCTCATCGCCTGGTTTTGATTTGAGGTTTAGGTGAGGTCTGTTCATCATCGATCCAGTAAATAGCAATCATCAAAAAAATAGACTGACGCCACCTTGTCTTGGGAGACGCACAATGAGCTTCAAGATTATCCGAGAGGCGGCGCCGCGCCTCAATCGCAGCCATCTTTTCGTATTGGCGAGTAATCCTGAGATGATCGAAGCGGCGACCAACTCGGTGGCCGATGTCGTGATGTTTGAAATTGAGGATAACGTTCCACCGGACGAGAAACCGGCGGCACGCCGTAATATCATCGCGGCGCTCAACGAGCTCGATTGGGGCGAGAAATCACTCTGTGTGCGGATCAACGGCCTTGATACACCGTTCATGTACCGCGACCTGGTCGATCTCCTGGAGGCACCGACGGAGCGGCTGGACTTGATCATGATTCCGAAGGCAGGCAACGCTGCCGACATCTATGCGGTCGATGTTTTGGTGACCCAGATCGAGCAGGCGATGGGCCGTAAGAAACAAATCGGCTTCCAGATCATGATCGAAACCGCGCAGGGTATGATGAATATCGACGAGATCGCCGCGGCGAGCCCTCGCAATGATTCATTGCATCTCGGCGAAAACGACTACGCGGCATCGGTGCGCGCCCGCATGACAGTGGTGGGCGGTCCGAACTCGGACTACAGCATTCTAACTGATCCCGACAAGGACGGTGAGCGCGATCGCCATTGGGGTGACATGTGGCACTACGCCTTATGCAGGTTGGTTGCGGCAGCACGCGCAAATGGGCTTCGCCCAATCGACGGACCTTTTATCGATCCGTCGGACCCGGACGGCTATAGAGCCGCTGCAACTCGGGCAGCGGTGCTGGGGTGTGAGGGCAAATGGGGAAATGATGAACCTTGGATGGTGATAGCAAATGAAGTTTTTTCACCGTCTCTCGAAGCAGTGGCGGCAGCCCGGCGTGTTCTCGATGCCGTTGCGAACGCTGGCGTCGGTGTGGCGACCGTAGACGGCAAGCCGATAATGCTGCCCCAGGTAA
>CAYYBI010000496.1:0-10217 GCA_964469835.1 uncultured Rhodospirillaceae bacterium | reverse complement strand
TATTCGCGTCCGTAGAAATTGCGCACGGTCTTATTCGCAACCTTCTGCAGGAACGTAACCATCTCCTTGTCGATTTTCCCGTAATAGTCGTACGGATTTCCGACCGGCGACCGGCCATACAGGCTCGCATAAACCACGTTGGCGGCGAGAAATGTCCCGATCAGGCTGGGATGGGAACCGTCGAAGGTCTTGTGGAAAGCGGTGTCCGGACGCTGCTTGTAGGCTTCCTCGAAGGCAAGGCCGACAGGAATGACCAGCGCGCCGTTCGCGTTGCCCGCCTCCACGTAAATTTCTTCCAATGTGCGTGTCATGTTCGGGTCCACGCGCTTGTGCGGCTTGACATAGGCTTGGGTCATGTAGAGCGCGGCCTGTGCGCCCGCCGCTTCGATCTTTTTGACGAATTCGGCGACGGTTTTCTTGAAGATCGGGGGCCGCTTCTTCGACCAGCCGACGGCGCTGCCGCCCTGCAGGATGACCCATTCGAACGGCTTCTTCACCCGTAGCTTGCCCGGCTCTAAGTAGCTGTCGATGTTGTGGTCGTGAAGGGCGGATCCGCTGATTGTAACGGATTTGTATTTGTAGGCTTTCATATTTTCCTTGTCCGCCTCGATCGCCATCCGCCGGGCGTGATTGTGGAGGCTGTCTCCGTAATACAGATAACTGTTGCCGACGAAGAGAAGCCGTTTGGGTGATGCGTTCGCGACCGGCTTGACCTTGGGCGCCTCGGCCGCGGCGGCAACCGAGCCCAATGCAACGGCCGCCGCCAGAATCGACGCGGCTATTAAACCTGTTCGGCGAATGTGCACGCAGAAAGTCATTCTATTTTTCCTGTTTCTGATTGGATGGTGCCGACAAGAATAAGACTGGGCCATTGGCCGAGACAAAATGCGGGCCGACGCCTTCACGCGCGCGTCGCCCCGAATTCGGACCAATTCAATAGAGCAGATGCGGTATTTGCAAGACCTCGCATGCAGCGATACCCGGTCGCGGCGCGTCCGGTTTGCCCGAATGCGTCGCGGGCGGATGGGATTATCCGCCGGTTCTGGCGCGACCGGGTCGCGACCTGATAAGCTTGCGGTCCCTGCGCCCGCCTTCCCCAAAATCCCGCCGGACCCTAAAGGAATATCGCCATGCAGCTTGGGTTGTTCATGATGCCATTGCACCCGCCGCACCGGGCGGTCGCGGATTGTTACGATCGCGATATCGACCAGTTGGTCGCGGCCGATCGCCTGGGCTTCGCCGAAGCGTGGCTGGGCGAACACTTCACCGAGAAATGGGAGAACGCGCCTGCGCCGGACCTGCTGATCGCGAAGGCATTGGCGTTGACCGAGCGAATCCGTTTCGGCACCGGGGTAACGCTGCTCGGCATGCATGAGCCGGTCTATCTCGCGCACCGCGTGGCCATGCTCGATCATCTGGCGCGCGGACGCTTTCAATGGGGCATCGGCCTCGGTGGCATCCCGACCGACATGATGCTGATGGGGCTGGATCCGGGCGAGGCTAGGGCGCGCGCGGCGGAAGCGCTCGAGGTCATTCTCGGTCTATGGCAAAGCGAGGGCGGCTTCGTTCATCACGGAAAATTTTTCAACATCGAGGCGCCTCCGCTGGATCCGGTCACCGACCGGGGCCTGCACATGAAGCCGCTGCAATTGCCCCATCCGCCTATCGCGGTCGCGGCCAGCACGCCCAAATCCTCGTCGTTGAACATCGCCGGCGCGCGCGGCTGGAGCCCGATGTCCAGCTCGCTGCTTTCCAGCACGCTGCTCCCCGGCCATTGGGAGTCGGTGGCCGAAGGAGCGGCGAGCGCAGGCCGGACGGCGGACCGCAGCCAATGGCGGGTGGCGCGCGATATTTTCGTCGGTCCGACTCCCGCGATCGCGCGGGAGCGGGCGCGCGCCGTGCTCGGCCGGAACTACGAGCAGCATCAACATGCAAGCCGGGTCGGCACGATTCAGATCGAGTGCACCAAGCTCGACCCGGCGATGCCCGACGAGGCGGTGGACGTCGACTACCTGATGGAGAACGTCTGGATCGTCGGCGATCCCATGGAATGCGAGGATAAGATCCGGGCGCTGCACAGCGCCACGGGCGGCTTTGGCACCTTGCTGAGCATCACCGCCGATTCCGACGACGCGGACTGGGACCATGAGAGTCTGCGGCTGTTGGCCGAAGAGGTCGGGCCACGCATCGAGGATCTCCACTAGCGCGGCACACAAGGCGTTCGGCGGTCAGGCCGTGTATTACTCAGCCTGGCATGTTCTTCGGGTCGGTCGCGTGAACGCGGCGCGTCATGAAGGTGCCGAGACCCGTTGCGCAAATCTTTCCCGTGCCGTCGATCACATCGCAGCGCACAACCGCGCTACGCGATCCCGCGCGGACCACGTCGGCGGTGCCGGTCAGCCGGTTGCCCGTCGCGGCGGCAAGGTAGTTGACCTTTATCTCCAGCGTTGCCATCGGGCGTAGCCTCGTGTCGTAATTGCCGCCCGCGGCCGCGGTCGCCATCGCGACATCGATCAGCGACGCGATCACGCCGCCTTGCACGACACCCCGCAGATTGCGCATATCGTCCGTGACGTTCATCCCGACCACCGCGTGGCCGTCCTCCATGACTTCGTACTCGACGCCGAGCCATTTCCGGAATCCTTCGTCTGGCATTTTCTTTCTGTCCTCGTATTTTTTGGTGTTGGGGAAGATTGGCGATGAAGCTCGAACCGGTAGCAGATGAAATTCAGAATGACGGATTCGGTCGCTGTTCCACCATTTCCGGAATTCTTAACATCGCACTATAAGCTTTGTTTCGGTAATGCTGAAATCAAAGAGAAGAAATTAAATGTGGCCAATGCGCAATGTGCTGAAACGGATTCAGGACTGGTATGAGACCAATTGTGACGACGATTGGGAGCACAGTTATGGAGTTGTGATTGAGACGCTAGACAATCCCGGCTGGGCCGTGAGGGTCGATTTGGCAGACACATACTTGGAGACTGTGGAATTTCAGCCCGTCGAATATCAGAATGAAGATGAAGACGATTGGATCAACTGCAAAAAAAGCGAAACAAAATTTGAGGGCTTTGGGGGGCCTCAAAAACTGGAAGAACTGCTGCGGATATTTCTCGCGTGGGCGGAAAAGTATGTGCGCTAGAGCGACGCCGAGGTTTCGGTTGGTTACGCCGTTGGTCAATCGGCGAGCATGGTCAACGCGGCCTGGCGGTCGCTCGGCTTCATTTTAAGAAACATCGTGCGGGCCGTCTTGATGTCTTTGTCGGAACCGCTCTCGGCGGCCGCCTTGAGCGCGGCCACGGTCGGATCGTCCGCGCCGCGGATAAACGTCAAAGCCTTGGCCAGGCGGCCCATGGCGTCGCGGTCGATCTTTACGTCTTCCATTCGGAAATCCTTTCAAGCATGAGCCGGAGGCATCGCTGTGGTCAATTTTGATATGCGGCCGTTCGAACGGATCAACTCAACTAACCAATATCGAAGAAATTTGTACGTTCTTCGGGAACGATAGCTCTTCGGCTCTTAACTAGAATACCAACATGCGAGATGCCAGCCACCATGTTGTCAGAGAGATGGATGTGCCCCGAATCAATTGCTGTGCTGGTACCCTTATCGAAAAAAGAAAGACTTTAGTTGATCAACCGAAACATTCTCAAGTTTGCTTTCAATTGTGTCTAGAACACCTTTTTGAGACCAACCGTCCCACTTGCCCGCAATTGCCCCTCTGGCTGTGTTTTTGAGACATTGAATTTGTGGAGAAATTATAAGAAGTCGGCGACCTGTTTCGCCGTAAACCCATTCAATTATTTGGGTGTTGATACCTTTGTCTCCAAATCCGTATCCGCAAACAACCAACCGATCTGACATCTTCATTGCGGAACGCCATGCACGATGGATATTGGCGAACGGATCTGACGTGTAGGTCACATATTTGTTGAATGTGCCAATCGCCAATATGGGACGACCCTCGGGACAAGTCTGGTCTTGCCCGTCTGATGATTTCGTGTGCTCCGGGTCGCTACCAATGAGGACACCTACCCGGTCATCATAAAAGGAATTTGATCCTTCAGGCCGAAAGTTAAACCAATCGACAGACCCATGGAGCTTAAAATATTTTATTGTCTTGATGGTTCGCGAGTCTCGGTATCCGGTCCAATATCGAACATCATTGACGCTGTCTCCAAATCCATCACACAAGCGTTTAAATTTGTCTTTGAGAAAATTCTCAAGGTGTCGGTCATGGTTTAGTGTTGCAATTATTGACGATTCTTGAGAACAGGACGAAATCAGAGAATACAAACTATCCAGGTGATCGAATTTGCCGGCTGGCCGGGTGAGCATATGATAAACGACATCGCTCACATAGTTGCCGGCCTCAGTGGCTAACGCGCCGAGTGTTGGATTACATAGTTCCAGACCATTCAGGCATGGGGTGAGGATGGGTTCGATCTTGTCGATGAATGGGGAGATGGCGGGATTCTCAATTTCCCCCAATTCACAGTCTGAAATTTGACCGAGGACATAGGCAATATCCTCGTAATTCGCGGGTGATCCTCGGCGCTCGAGTAGGAACGGATCTATCTCATCTTTAACCTTTCGAAGTGCCTCAGCGATTGATGGGACATATTGGTCGTAGGGGGCCCTACAGCTACTTTGATTTCCAAAGTAGTAACTTTCGTCCGTATGGCGGAAGATCCCACCTCCGGACAAGATTTTCTTTGTCAATTGATCCGTCGACGGAAAGCCACCTGGAATTGATGCACCAGCACCAAAGAGGAAGGCAGGAATTGTATCGGTCTTTGTCATTGGTTTCCCGAAGCCATAGCGATGACTTGAATTTTGAATCGCTATGACAGTAAAGCCGCGAGATCAAATTGGTACAGCAATTTCACACGTCAGAAACATCGCCGGAAAATACCTGTTTCAAGTTTCCAAGCGGCTGTCCTGCGACCCAATGCGACCTCTAAAATTCCTGCTGGAGTAGACCGACGCACGTCCGTGGTTCATTCTGCGGCGCGCTTTATTTGATTTCATATTTTGAATTCGGAGGCTTGGTGATGGAATTTGGTTTGCAGGATCGGGTGGCGCTGGTGACCGGTGGAGGCCGGGGAATCGGCAAGGCGATTTCCTTAGGACTGGCGGCGCAGGGGGCGAGCGTTGCGCTGTGCGGGCGTACGCCCGAAACGCTCGAAGCGACCGCCGAGGAAATCCGCGCCCATGGCGTGCAGGCATGGCCGATCCAGGCGGATGTCAGCCAGCTCGAGAACATCCAGCGGTTCGTGCGCGAGGCCGCGGCGGCGGCCGGGCGCGTGGATATCCTGGTCAACAATGCGGTGATGTCGTTGAGCGCGCCCTTCGACGAACAGACCGACGATCATTGGCGTCATCATCTCGACGTCAAGCTGATGGCCTATATCCGGTGCGCGCGCGAAGTCCTCCCCTTCATGAAGGAGCAGGGCTGGGGCCGCATCGTCAATGTCGGCGGCATGACGGCGCGGATCACCGCGCCCTTGCGCATGACCAACGGGATCGTCAATGCGGGCGTCGCCAACTTCACCAAGCAGTTCGCCGGCCATGTGGGGCGGCACAACATCACCGTCAACTGCGTCCACCCGGGAACCACCGCGACGGACCGGATGATGGCCAACATGGAACGCCGCGCGCGGGACGCCAAGGTCAGCCTGGAAGAGATCAAGAAGCAATCCATCGCGGAAATTCCCCTGGGCCGGTTGATCCAGCCGGAGGATATCGCCGCGGCCGCCTTGTTCTTCTGCTCGCCGCTGGCGGATATCATTACCGGTCAGTCGATCGCCGTGGACGGCGGTTCCGCGATGTCGGTGAATTACTGATCCGGTATGCGCGTGTCCGAACAACAGAGTATTTGAAGCCGAGCGATTTTTTCCCTTGGGACGGCAAACTTCGATCGCCAAGGGCTGGACCGAATTTTAGCGCGATCGTGCGCGCCTTACGCAATCGGCAGTGTGCTATCTACACTGCCTCAATCGATCAAGAATCTAAAAACCGGCTCCGCATCGGCCAAGAGCGGACATTTCCGACGCTCCGTTAACACTCGCGTCATTTGTGAGGAAGAACCGCGTTACGCCGCGCGCCGAATGGCAGTTTCAGCCGTCATTCAACCGTACGAGCGTGCACATCCTCTCCGACCGTGCGCAGCGAAGTTCACCAAAAATGTACGATCCCGATAGCAAAGGTGTCGTTATCGGAGCCGGTATTCGACATCCGACGCCTGCCGACGTAGCCAACCTTTACGCCCCAGTCCCGTGTGATCGGATAGCCGGCGCTCAGCGACCACCCTTTAATCTCCTTGCGGTCGTCTTTCTCGACACCATCGATTGTCGATCGTTTGCCAAAGGCGTATCCCGCGCCTGCCCCGATCCAGAAGCCCATATCCCAAGTGTAGATCAGATGGCTTTGGAGGACGTAAAGCGGTTCATTCTCCAACTTGCTGCCACCGAAGAAATTATCATTATCGGTAAATATCCACGCTGAGGCTCCCGCCTCCATCGTCCAGTTTCCGCGTTCGTGGACGACGCCGAACTGGGGACGGATCGTGAACCGGTTGGTTCCCAGGTTTATCAGTTTTTCACTCATATATTCGCCTGTCGGAAAATGTACGGCGACCGCGGCACCGACAATCGTCGTCACATCGGTTTTTGCCCGATAGTCCGCATATGCTTTGCCGGTGAGGGGCGGCGGCCCATAGAGGTTGATGGAAAGTCGCGCAATGCTGTCGGTCCAACCCTCGCGATCCGTCTCCGCCGCCGCGCCGTCGAGCATGCCGGACCAGTGCCCTTTCTGATACCCCTGCGTCAGATCTACGCGGACCGATTTTTCGAGCAGATTAAAGGTTCGGATATATTTAAGCAGCCAAGTGTGCACTTCCGATTCGACATCTTCGAGGCGAAGGGCGGGACTGTCCGATATATCGGACTCGGAATAGGCGTACCCTATTCCGGCAAAGTTGAGTCCGGTGGGCAAATGGCTCCACCGCCGCGGATCAAGCTCTTGCGAATGGCAGGGTGCCGCCGATGAAAGCGCGGCGGCTAACGCCACAAGCGGAAACAGCAGGCACCACCCGCAGATAAGCAAGGAAACACTGCGGCGACATTCGGGAATGTGCAGCTTCAACACCTTTCGCGCATTTTCTGGAAGAGTGAGAGAGTGTATGGCTTCAATTCTTGATATTACGTTTTAACGGTTTTCTGATGCAACCGGCTCCGTTTCTCTGGAGTGCAGATCCGCGCGACTTCTAATCCTGGGACAATAAGCATCGATGGCCAAGGGCTGGGCTGATTTCAGCGCAATCGGGCGCGCCTTGCGCAACCGCAATTATGCGATCTACACCGCCGGCATCGCGTTCAGCCATACCGGTCTGTGGGTGCAGCGGCTCGCGGTGGGCTGGCTGTCTTGGTCGCTGACCGAATCTGTCTTCTGGGTCGGCGCGGTCGCCGCGGCGGATCTGTTCCCCGTGGTGTTCATCGGCCCGTTTGCGGGTGTGCTCGCGGATCGGGTGAACCGGCTGCGGCTGGTCTTCGTGTGTCAGGCGTTGTCGGCGGTGCAGGCCTCGGTCCTGTTCCTGTTGACGGCTTACGATCTCATCACGATCGACCTGCTGCTCCTGCTCACCCTGGTGCTCGGTGTGATCAGCGGCCTCAACCAGCCGGCGCGGCAATCGCTGGTGCCGAGCCTGGTGCGGGCGGAAGACATGACCTCGGCTGTCGCGCTCAATTCGGTCGTCTTCAATGTGGCCCGCTTCACCGGGCCCGCCATCGCCGGGGTGGTGATCGCCGGCTACGGCGTGACGCCGGCCTTCGCCATCAACGCGGTCAGCTTCCTCTGCGTGCTGTTCGCGTTGAGCCGGATTCGGCTGCCGGAACCGGCCGGGGGCCGTGGCCGGCGCCGCCGGGTGCTGGTCGACCTGCTGGTGGGGGTGCGCTACGTCCGCGGGCATCGCCTGATCGGGCCGCTGCTGCTGATGTCGTTGGCAATGTCGTTGCTGGTCCGCCCGGTCAACGAATTGTTGCCTGCGGTCTCGGAACTGCTCTACGCAAAGGGGGCGGCGGGGTTGGCGATGCTCACGGCGGCGCGCGGCGTGGGCGCCCTCGCCGCCGGCTTGTGGCTCGCCAAGCGCGGCCATGTCGACGGGCTTGTCCGCAACATCGTCTTCAGCCTGCTGCTTGCCTCGGTCAGCGTCTTCGTGCTGGTAGGCACCGAGTTTTTCTGGATCGGGCTGCTGGCCTTCACCGCGTTCGGTTTCGCGATGAGCACCGGCGGCGTCGGCTCGATCACGATGATTCAGGTTGCCGTCGATAACCGGTTGCGGGGCCGCGTGCTCAGCCTGAACGGCCTGACGCTGCGCGGATTACCCGCGCTCGGCGCGCTGCTCATGGGTTGGGCGGCCGATCGTCTCGGCCTGGTCGTGCCGCTCTCGGTCGGTGCCGGGTTGTGTGCGGTTATCTTCCTGGTCGCGCTGCGTTGGGAACAGCGCACGCGGGGCATCCTCGCGGAACCGCCGCCCGACTAACCGGCAATCGAATAAACCGACTCTTCCGTCGGGTCGCCGTCGCAGGCGATGCGGCCGGTGTCGATCAGATGGATCAAATGCGACAGGACCGAGCGCGCCGCCCCGCCATGCAGCCGGGGATCCAGATCGATATAGATCGCATCGACGATCTCGCCGATGGTCTGCCGCCCGGCGGCAACCTGTTCCGCCACCTGCTCCACGCGCTTCATCCGATGCGCGAGCAACGCGGTCATGTAGGTCTTGGGGTCCTCGATCGCGCTGCCATGGGTCGGCAGCAGCGTGCCGTCGTCGCGGGCCAGCAGTTTTTCGAGCGATTTTATATAGGCGCCCATGTCGCCGTCCGGCGGTGATACCACGGTGGTCGACCAGCCCATCACGTGGTCGCCGCTGAACAGGGTGTCCTCCTCCTTCAGCGCGAAACACAGATGGTTCGAGGTGTGCCCCGGCGTGTGCACTGCCTCGACGGTCCAGTCCCGGCCCTGCACCAAATCGCCATCCTTCAGCAGGACATCGGGCATGAAGTCGAAATCCGCGCTCTCGACCCGCGGCAGGTTTTTGTCGCCGCCGTGCCGGCCGTAGCCATAGGTCTTTGCGTCCGTCTCCGGCTGCAGCAGGCGGACCGCCGGCGAATGATCGCGGTGGGTGTGGGTCACCAGGATATGGGTCACCGTCTCGCCCTTGAGCGCATAGAGCAGCGCCTCCACATGGGCCTCGTCCAGCGGGCCGGGATCGATCACGGCCACCTCGCCCCGGCCGATGATGTAGGTGCCGGTGCCCTTGAAGGTGTAGGGGCTGGGGTTTTCGGCGATCACGCGGCGGATCATCGGCGTCAGCACCGATACCCTGCCATAGGTGAACTCGATCTCGCGATTGAACGGGATGCTCATGAACTGCTCCGGGCGATGGGACGGTTGGACAATTGGCCCAGATGCGCCGTGCCGTCAAGCCGGTGGGGATGGGCCGATTTTACGCGTCCGGGTCTTCGAGACCTAACTCCCGCTGCTTCTTTTTCGACAATCCGCGCGCGACGATGCGATGGGATTCGCGCAAATAGTTTTTCAGCTCCGCATCCGAAAGCCCCGGTTGCGCATGGTGTTGAATCCACTTCATGCCGCGCGCGGCGAGATAGGGCGCCGGGTGCAGGCCGGGCTGGTCTTTCATGATCTCGAAAGAGAGGTCGGACACCTTGAAGGTATACCCCGGTTCGCCATCGCCCCAGCCGCCGATCGCAAACACCTTGCCGCCGACCTTCCAAACCTGGGCGCCGCCCCATTGCACCACATGGACGGTGGCGGGGAGGGCGCGGCAGAATTCGTTAAAGTCGTCGTAGGTCAATCGTCGCCATCGCCCCGCACCGACTCCAGCGTCGGCATGTTGTAGCGGTCCTCGGGCTTGAGCCAGCCCTTGAAGTTGGGCTTGCGTTTCTCGGCAAAGGCGGCGCGGGATTCCATGCGGTCGTTCTTGTCGCCGTGCTCGTGCAGCGCGTCGGCCAGGCGGCTGAGGTCGGGCGCCACCTTTGGGCGCATCTGCCGCATCATGTACACCGTGTTGACGCGGGACGCGGGCGGCAGGGTCAGCAGGTGTTCGGCCATCTCGAACGATGTGGGCAAAAGCTCGTCCGGCTCGACCAGCCGGTTAAGGAAGCCGACCTCATAGAGGCGTTCGGCGGTGAAGC
>CAYYBI010000495.1:0-10851 GCA_964469835.1 uncultured Rhodospirillaceae bacterium | reverse complement strand
CCAATGGTCGACTATACCGCGAAAATCGTCGGGCGCCTGGTCGGCCAATAATTCGGTGGGCAATGCCGCGGGCCATGGCGGATCGCAGCGACCACCCAGATACCATTTAACTTGGGAAAAGCAATATGACGGAGCAGGACGAAGTGAAAAGGGATGAAGTGGGTGCGCCAGCGCCTGATTCCGCGGCGCCAGACGCTGCATCAGACGCCGATCACGCGAATGCGGCGAGCGAAACGGCCGAGCAAGCACTGGCGGCGGCCGCGGCACAGCGGATCGAGGAACTGGAAGCGGAAGTCGCCGAGTTCAGAGACCGGAGCTTGCGCGCCCTAGCCGATGCAGAGAACACCCGGCGGCGCGCCCAGCGCGAAACCGCCGACGCTCGGAAGTTCGGGCCAAGCGGCTTGGCCAAGGATCTGCTGAACGTTGCCGATAATTTGCGGCGCGCGCTCGACAGCGTTCCCGGCGATCTGCGCGACGGCGATGAACAGATCAACAATCTGATGACTGGCGTGGAAATGGTCGAGAAGGAGTTTCTGAGCGCTTTTGGCAGGAACGGCATTACGAAAATCGAGCCGCTGGGTGAGCTCTTCAACCACGATTTTCACGAAGCGATGTATGAAGTCGAAGGCACCGGCAAACCTGCCGGCACGGTGGTCGAGATGTTGCAGCCGGGATTTCTGTTGCACGATCGTTTGCTGCGGCCCGCCATGGTGGCCATCGCGAAAGGCCAGCCGGAGATGCCGACCGACGGCGTTGAACGGGTCGATACGACCGCCTGACCGCCATCGGCCGCCGCCACGGCGTTACCGGGGTGGCGTGCTCAGGAATTCGCCGGCGGCATCGTGGCGGCGGTGGTTTCGCTTCGCGCGGTCACGCGCGTGCACCGCGTAACAATAGACGCAGCCCTGCGGACAACTGTCATAGGCGCCGATGTCACGGGATGCGTGGCAGAGGCAATCGGGTCGGTTTCCCTTGACCGCTGCCGCAATCGGCCGGCCTGCGATGTCGGACAGCCGCGCCGCGTCGACGCAGCGGGCCAGCGCCGTGCCGGGGACCACGAGGTCGGCCTGCGCGCACAGCCGGAGCACCATGCCGCGCTCGGCGGCGTGCGCCGCCAACGCGGCCGCAAGGGCTTTTTTTTCTTCCGCTTCCGGATCGCGCCAGGTGAAGCCGTGCCGCAGCGCCGCGGCATCGAGGTTGCGCCGGGTCTTGCGGTATATCTGCGCGAAGGAAATCACCACCTCGTCGGTCGTGCCGGCCAAGGCTTGCGCCAATCGGCCGAAATTGCGCCGATGCCAATCGGCGTCCGTCATACTGGTAAACAGAATTGGATCGTACCGCCAGACCGCGCCGCGCGGGCCGAATCGCCGCCGTAGAGCGCGCATTTCGGCAATCGCGCGGGCGGCGGGAACCGTGCTGGCTTCCAGCGCCCGGGGGTATCCGGTGATGGTGTACTGCACCATGAAGGGCGCATGCGCCGCGACCGTATCCAGATGCGCCGACAGCGGCGCGATATTGCGGGTCCAGAACACGATACCGTCGATCGAGGCCGGATCGAGCGGAACGGTAATCGGTTTGGCGTTCCAGGGGTTGATCATACGGCACTGCCCGGCCGCGAGCCGGCGCAAAAACCATGTGCTGTAATAGGCTGGAATATCGGTTTTATAGCTGGCAGAAATGATCATTTGGCCCGTCCCGTCGACAGTATAGTCCGTTAGGGTTCGTCCGATCGATCAAATCGCCGGAAAGCGGGGCGGGAAGCGGCATGACGGCGGAGTCGATTTTCGTTCGGAAGAATTCTTGTACAGTGCGGTTTCCCTCCCTATATAGCCGGAAGACGATAACCCAAACGTGATCAAGGGGGCCCAGGTTTCGGCGCTGATGGTCAGGCCGACGAGCCGGGACGGGTGTACAGATGTCCATTCCGCAAGGGTTCGCCGAATAGAAACGAGGTTAAAATGAGCAAAGTCATCGGGATTGATTTGGGGACCACCAATTCCTGCGTTGCGGTTATGGAAGGCTCGCAGGCAAAGGTCATCGAAAATACCGAAGGATTTCGGACGACACCGTCCGTTGTCGCCTTTACCGATTCGGGCGAACGGCTGGTTGGCCAGGCCGCGAAGCGGCAGGCGGTGACCAACCCGGAGAAAACGTTTTTCGCCATCAAGCGGCTTATCGGCCGCCGCTCCGATGATCCGGCTGTCGAGAAGGACAAGGGCCTCGTTCCGTATAAGATCGTGTCCGGCGACAATGGCGACGCTTGGGTGGAATGCGATGGCACGACCTATGCGCCAAGCCAGATCAGCGCCTTTATCCTGCAGAAGATGAAAGAGACCGCGGAAGCCTATCTCGGCGAGGAGGTCACGCAGGCGGTCATTACGGTGCCGGCCTATTTCAACGACTCCCAGCGCCAGGCGACCAAGGATGCCGGTAAGATCGCCGGCCTTGAAGTGCTGCGCATCATCAACGAGCCGACGGCGGCGTCCCTCGCCTACGGTCTCGACAAGAAGGGCAGCGGCACGATCGCGGTTTACGATCTCGGCGGCGGCACCTTCGACGTCTCGGTGCTTGAGATCGGCGACGGCGTGTTCGAGGTGAAATCGACTAATGGCGACACCTTCCTGGGCGGCGAGGATTTCGACCAGCGGGTGGTCGACTACCTTGCCGATGAATTCAAGAAGGAAAACGGCATGGATCTGCGCCAGGACAAGCTGGCGCTGCAACGGCTCAAGGAGTCGGCGGAAAAGGCCAAGATCGAGCTCTCCAGCTCGATGGAGACCGAGATCAACCTGCCCTATATCACGGCCGATCAGGCCGGGCCGAAGCATCTCAACATCAAGCTGAGCCGGGCCAAGCTGGAAGCGCTGGTCGATGACCTGATCGAACGCACCATCGAGCCCTGCAAGAAGGCGCTCAAGGATGCGGGCCTGAAGGCGAGCGAGATCGACGAAGTGATCCTGGTCGGTGGCATGACCCGCATGCCCAAAGTCATCGAAATGGTGAAAAGCTTTTTCGGGCGCGATCCCGGCCGCGGCGTTAACGCGGACGAGGTCGTCGCAAGCGGTGCGGCGATTCAGGCAGGCGTGCTGCAAGGCGACGTCAAGGACGTGCTGCTGCTGGACGTTACGCCGTTGTCGCTCGGCATCGAAACGCTGGGCGGTGTGTTTACCCGGCTGATCGACCGCAACACCACGATTCCGACCAAGAAGGCGCAGCCCTTCTCGACCGCCGAGGACAATCAGACGGCGGTGACCATCCGCGTCTTCCAGGGCGAGCGCGAAATGGCGGCCGATAATAAGCTGCTGGGTCAATTCGATTTGGTCGGCATTCCGTCGGCACCGCGCGGAATTCCGCAAGTCGAGGTTGCCTTCGACATCGATGCCAACGGTATCGTTAACGTTTCCGCGAAGGACAAGGCCACCGGCAAGGAGCAGCAGATCCGTATCCAGGCATCGGGCGGGTTGTCCGATAGCGACATCGAAACCATGGTGAAGGATGCCGAGGAGCACGCAGCCGACGATCAGAAGCGGAAAGAAATGGTCGAGGCGCGTAACCAGGCGGACAGCCTTGTCTACACCACGGAGAAGAGCCTCGCCGAGTTCGGTGACAAGATCGAAGCCGACGAAAAAACCGCGATCGAGACCGGCATTGCCGAGTTGAAGGCGGCGATGGAGGGTGACGACGCCGATGCCATCAAGGCCAAGACCGAAGTCCTGTCGCAGGCCTCAATGAAGCTGGGCGAGGCGATGTACCGGGCCAGTCAGGAAGAGGCCGCGGCCGCTGCGGGAGACGAGCCGCCGGCGGATGGGGATGCGGGAAGCGCCGGTGCGGATGACGTCGTCGATGCGGATTTTGAAGAAGTCGACGACGACGCGGAGCGTAAGGACAAGACGGCTTGAGCGCCGCCGGTTGATGCCGCGAATTCGGGACTAACCGGAGCCTCCGGGAGCGCGCAACGCTTCGGGAGGCTTCCGCCGTCAGGGGTGGTGGATGGAAAAGCGTGACTATTACGATGTCTTGGGTGTCGAACGCGGCGCCGACGCGGACGCCTTGAAAAAGGCGTACCGTAACCTCGCCATGCGCCACCATCCCGACCGCAACCCGGGGGACGAGGAAGCGGAAGCGCGCTTCAAGGAAGCCAACGAGGCCTACGAAGTCCTCAAAGACGATCAGAAACGCGCCGCCTACGACCGGTTCGGCCATGCCGCCTTCGAGAATGGCGGTGGGGGAGCCGGTCGGGCCGGCGGGTTTGATTTTACCAGCGGCTTTTCGGATATTTTCGACGAGGTGTTCGGCGATTTCATGGGCGGCCGGCGCGGTCGTTCCAGCCGGGGCGCCGATCTGCGATACAATCTGGACATCTCGCTCGAAGATTCATTTCATGGGCGCAAGGTCGATATCCGGGTGCCGACGTCGGTCGCCTGCGAGCCCTGCGACGGGACGGGCGCCGAGGGCGGCAGCCAGCCGACCACCTGCCCATCCTGCGGCGGTGCCGGCAAGGTGCACAGCCAGCAGGGTTTCTTCACGCTCGAACGCACCTGTCCGACCTGCGCCGGCCAGGGTCAGGTCATCGACCGGCCGTGCGAGATTTGCAGCGGCTCCGGCCGGACCCATCTGGAAAAGACCCTTTCCGTCAACATCCCCGCCGGGGTCGAGGACGGCACGCGGGTTCGGCTCGCGAATGAAGGCGAAGCCGGTCTGCGCGGCGCGCCGCCCGGTGATCTCTATATCTTCTTGAGCCTGATGCCGCATCCGCTGTTCGAGCGCGAAGGCGCGGACATCTTCTGCACGGTGCCGCTGCCGATGACGACGGCGACGCTCGGCGGATCGATCGAAGTGCCGACGGTCGACGGATCGCGGGCCAAGGTGTCGGTGCCCGAAGGGACCCAGAACGGCCAACGGTTCCGGTTGCGCAATAAGGGCATGTCGGTGCTGAACAGCCGGGGCCGCGGCGATATGTACGTCTCCATGGTGACCGAGACGCCGGTCAATCTGACGCGGAAACAAAAGGACCTGCTGCGCGATTTCGAGAAGCAGGGCAGCGGCAAGTCGCAGAGCCCGCAATCGGAAGGCTTCTTCACCCGCGTCAAGGAATTCTGGGAAGACCTGACCGACTAGATCCTTTTCCGACGGGCCGGCCGGGGCCAGCCAAATTCCTCATCGATCCTATTTTCTCCCGTTGTCTCGTAGCGGGCCGTCCGGCGATCCGCTATACCGAAGCAGGCGCGTGACCGCGCCGTTGGGCGGCGTAAAAGGCTCCCGCGCGTAGCATGAACGATCGAGGAAAGCCAAGATGGTGGATGACATGAAAATCGGTGTGGTCGGCTGCGCCGGCCGCATGGGGCAGATGGTGGTCCGTCAGGTCACCGAGACCGCCGGTTGCATTGTCGCCGGCGGCACCGAACCCGCGGGCAGTCCGGCGGTCGGCACCGATATCGGCGTGCTGGCCGGGCTCGATCCGATCGGCGTTACGGCGACCGACGATCCGGCGGCGATGATCGCCGCCGTCGATGCGATCATCGACTTCACGGTCCCGGCGGCGACCGCGGAACACGCGCGCCTCGCCGCTCAGGCGGAGGCGGTCCTGGTTGCCGGCACGACCGGGCTGGACGCGGACCAGGAGCATGCTGTCACGCGGGCGGCGCGTCATGTGCCCGTGATCCGGGCGCCGAATATGAGCGTCGGCGTGACGTTGTTGCTGGCCTTGACCGAGCAGGTCGCGGGCATTCTCGGTCCCGACTACGATATCGAGGTGGTCGAGATGCATCACCGCCACAAGGTGGATGCCCCTTCCGGCACCGCGATCGGGCTGGGCGAGGCGGCGGCGGCGGGCCGCGGCGTTGATCTCGACGAAGTCCGCAAATCCGGGCGCGACGGCCATACGGGCGCGCGGCCGGTGGGCGAGATCGGTTTTGCCACGCTGCGCGGCGGCGATGTGGTCGGCGACCATACGGTGGTGTTCGCCGGTGATGGTGAACGTCTCGAGCTCACGCACAAGGCGGCGAGCCGTCAGGTCTTCGCCGCCGGCGCGGTGCGTGCGGCCCTGTGGGCGCGCGGCCGACCGGCCGGGCTGTATTCCATGAAGCACGTGTTGGGTTTCGCCGACTGAACGCCGGTCCGGCAGCTATCCCGCGGTCGACGGCCTCCATCGTGTCCGCCAGGATTCGATTGCGTCGCGGAGCGCCTCGGCGACCTCGAACCGTTCTCCGGGGCTCAGGAACGCGCCGATCACCAGCGCGTTGCCATGGCTCGACAGGGTGAGCCGGCAATTATGGTCGGCCGGCGCGTCGACGTTTACCCGCACCCAGGTCGGCTCGAACCGCCATTGCCCGACTTCGCCCGCCGCGCCGAAGCGGCGCACTTCCAAATGCCGTTCCGTCAGGCGCACGCGCTCATAGGCCCGTCCGGCGCGATAGTTCAGGCGGAACGCGAGGAACAGCAGTAGGAATTCAAGCCCGCCGAATCCGAGCACGGGCCACGCGCCGGCGATCATGAAGACCACCCCGACGGCCAGGACCGAGCCGCCGGCCAGCGCCATCAAGACCCGGAAGCCGAAAGGACCCAGGCTTCGGTTCGGGCGCAAGGTGGCGTCGAAGAAGACCCGCTCGTCGGCGGGCTCGCAGGGCGCTATGGCGTAACTATTATCGGTCATCGCAATACCGAGAATATGGTCCGGATTGGCGGCCTGTCCAGATGCAAGCGCGGTGCGGCGCCCTTGGCCTTGCCCGGCGGTCCGGCTACTCTTCCGGACATGAAAAAAGATCAGATAGAAGAGTTCTTTCGCCGCCTCGAGGCGGAACGGCCGGATCCGAAGGGCGAATTGCACTACACAAACCCCTTTACCCTGCTGGTCGCGGTCGTGCTATCGGCGCAGGCCACCGACATTGGCGTCAACAAGGCGACCGGCCCGCTTTTCGAGGTCGCCGACACGCCGGAAAAGATGCTCGCGCTGGGGGAGACCAAGCTGCGCGCCTATATCAAGACGATCGGGCTCTTCAACACCAAGGCCAAGAACGTCATTAAGTTGAGCCAACAACTTCTGACGGATCATGGCGGCGTGGTGCCGCGCGACCGGGCCGCCCTCGAGGCGCTGGCCGGGGTCGGCCGCAAGACGGCCAATGTCGTGCTGAACATCGCGTTCGGCGAACCGACCATCGCGGTCGACACTCACATTTTCCGGATCGGCAACCGTACCGGCCTGGCGCCGGGCAAAGACGTTCTCGCGGTGGAGAAAAAGCTCGAAAAGCGCGTGCCGCCGGCCTATCGGCTGCACGCCCATCATTGGCTGATTTTGCACGGCCGCTATGTCTGCAAGGCGCGCAAGCCGGAATGTCCCGCCTGCGTGGTACGGGATCTCTGCCAATTCAAGGCGAAGATCCTCTGACTGCCGGGGGCGGCTCACCAGCCGGTCGTATCAGCCCGCCGGTCTCGTTCGCCGTTCGAGCCGCATCCGCGAAAAGCACCGGTCGATCGGCTCGGCGCCATGGCCGCGGCGGCGTAGTTCCACATGCTCGACGCGGCTGTTTTCGCCGTTTTCATACAGGAAAAGATCGAGCACGCAGTGTTTGGCGCGGTATTGCCAGACTTGCGCCGGGCCGTCGCGCCGCACGAAATCCGGCGCGCCGAGGATCGGCAGAAGCCGGTCCGGCCCGTATCCGATAAAATCCTTTGCGTCGTATCGTGCGGCGAGAAATGCCTCGCGGTCGCGTTGCGACAACGGGTCCCCCGCGTCGCGCGACACGCCGCTATCGGCAGTGCTCGCCGACCTGAGCGCTTCCCGCGCTTCGTCGGACAGTGGTGGGCTGGCGCCCGCTTCCTGCGTCGAACCGCTGTCACCATTCTGGGCAATTGTTTCGCAGCCGCCGAGCAGCAGCAGCGAAAGTCCCAACGCACGACAAAGGCCGAGCCCTGACACTTTACGCACTGATGTCGGTCTCTTTATCCAGCGGCCTGGTGGCCGGCGTTGCGGTATCTGCCGCCAAATCGTCGCCGAAATCCGCGGATAAGACGCGCCCGGAGGCAGAATTTTCCGTGATCATTTGGATGTCGCCGGCAATCTGGCCGCCGCGCTCGATCTCCAGCTCAGCATAGCGGATGCGGCCGCGCACCCGACCGGTCCGCCGGATCAGCAGCCGGCCGCGGACCAAGAGCTCGCCATCGAATTCGCCTTTGATTTCGGCGGTTTCGATTTCGACGGTGCCTTCGAAAGTGCCGCTTTCACTGATTTCGAAACGCCGGCTGTCGAACAGCGACGCCTTGACCTTGCCTTCGACGACCAGGATGTCGCAATCGGTGATTTCACCGGAAAGCGAGATATCGCGCCCGACCACCAGCTTCTTGTTCGATTCGCTGTGCAGGCCGTCAATTTGACCACCGCCTGGCATGCTGACGACCCGGCGGGACAGTTCTGATGGATACTGAGGAGGTGGTTTTCTTTCTTCGGCCATGATTGATCCCTGTGATTGGTTGGCGGAGGGAGACCTCACCCGCCCCGCAGTCCTTTTCTTTCCGAAGGTATTCTTTTGCCAGTATACGTCATTTCGCCGCCGCAACCAGAACTTCGTCACGCGGGCCGAATATTGGCCGCCCCATCGTTCCGCCCCGGCAATGTTTGAAAGACGTGCAACATAAACGCGGTGCCAAGCACCGGCGTCAGCAGGTTGAGCACAGGGATCGTCATCAACAGCACGAGAATTATGCCGCTCAGCATGAGCCGGCCGCGATGCCGCCGCCGCAATTGTTTGGCCAGGGTGGGATCGAGACGGCGATAGGCCACCAGCTCGAAATATTCGCGGCTCACCAGGTATCCGTTAACCACGTAAAACAACACCACATTCAGCGGCGGCAGGAATATCAGCAGGACATAGAACGGCAGCGCCAGCAGATTAACCAGGACTACGATACCCGCGAATTTCACCGTGTTCATCACGGTTTCCGACAAGGTCTGCGCGCGCGCCGCCGGCAGCGCCGGGTAATGCCGCGCCTCGACCGCCTCGGCAACGGCGTCGAGGAAGAATCCGACGACCACCGTGACCACGGCGGGAAACAGCATTAAGGTGAGAATAAGGAGGCTTCCAACGAACAGGAATCCCGCCAGCCAGTCGAAAAGCTCGCCCAGCGACTCCTGCAGCCAGGTCAGCCCCGGCACCGCATCCGCTGGAATGATGGTGACCAGGAACCAAAGCCCGACCCACAGGCCGGCGAAAACCAGCAGGGACAGCAGGACGCTGAACCAGATAACGCGCCGAAGCCTTGGATCGCCGAGCTGTGACACGGCTTTCATGAAATAACCCAGCATTTTACCTCTCTCGCGGTCGTTGCCGACGGCGTGCCGTCGGCGTGGGTTGCGGGCCGAGCCGCCGAGGCTATACTCGCCGCCCAGTCAACGGCAAGAGGCGGCGGGCTTCGGAATGATCCAAAATGACTGAATATGATCTTATCGGCATCGGCAATGCATTGGTCGATGTGGTGGCGCAGGTCGATGACGGATTCCTTGGTACCAATGGCCTTGCCAAGGGGTCGATGGCGCTGGTCGACGATGCGCAATCCGGCGCGCTCTATGGGATAATGCCCGCCGGGATCGAATCCTCCGGCGGGTCCTGCGCCAACACGATGGCGGGGTTCGCGGCGCTGGGCGGAAGCGGCACCTTCCTCGGCAAGGTACGGGACGACCAGTTCGGCACGGTGTTTCGCCACGACATGCGGGCCATTGGCTGCGAATTCGACTCGTTGCCGGCGACCTCCGGCCCCTCGACCGGCCGATGCCTGGTCCTCGTGACGCCGGACGCGCAACGCACCATGTGCACCTTTCTCGGCGCCGCGTCGCTGCTGACGCCGGAGGACCTGGATGCCTCCGCGATCGCGGCATCCGGTGTGCTGTACATGGAAGGCTATCTGTTCGACCGGCCGGAAGCGCAGAAGGCGTTCACCACCGCCGCCGAGATCGCCCACCGCGCCGGGCGCAAAGTATCGGTCACATTGTCCGACGGGTTTTGCGTCGAGCGCCACCGCGATGCCTTTCGCAGCCTGGTTGCGGATCACACCGATATCCTGTTCGCCAATGAAGCGGAAATTTGCTCGCTGTATCAAGTGGACCGGTTCGACGATGCGCTGCAACGGGTGCGCGGCGATTGTGCCATCGCCTGCCTGACTCGTAGCGAAAAAGGCGCGGTGATCGTCGCCGGCGACGAGGTGCACGTGGTGGATGCTGCGCCGATCGATCAATTGCGCGATACCACTGGCGCCGGCGACCAGTTCGCCGCCGGGTTTCTATATGGCCATACCAGAGGGATCGACCTCTACCGCTGCGGCGTGATCGGTGCGCTCGCCGCCGCCGAGGTGATCCAGCACTACGGCGCCCGTCCCGAAACCGACCTCGCCCCGCTGGTCGCCGCGGCGATCGCCTGATCCGATGGCCGAGCCCCGCGGCACGGCAGGGTCGGCGCTCGCGGCGTTCCGGGTCTATACCCAGCCGCGTGTCGCGGCGTTTCTATTTTTAGGGTTCGCGAGCGGTCTGCCGCTGGCGCTGACCGGCGCGACGCTGGCCGCACGGCTCGAGCGCGCCGGGGTGTCGCTGACCGAGATCGGCCTGATCGGCCTGGTCGGGCTTGCCTATTCCCTCAAGTTCTTCTGGGCGCCGGTGGTCGACCGGATGCCGCTGCCGTTGCTGACCCGCTGGCTCGGCCGGCGGCGCGGCTGGATGGTGCTCTCGCAAGTCGTTCTGGTCGTCGCGATTCTGATGATGGCGCCGCTCGATCCGGGCACCGCGGGCGGCTTGGCTGCCTTAGTTTTCTGGGCCGGCGTGGTAGCGCTCGCCTCGGCGACCCAGGATATCGTGATCGATGCCTACCG
>CAYYBI010000494.1:0-19380 GCA_964469835.1 uncultured Rhodospirillaceae bacterium | reverse complement strand
AGCATCATATGGCCCATCTCCGCCTGCAGAACCGGATCGAGCCCCGGCCGGTCGGACATGCTGCCCTGCTGTCCATAAGAGGAGATCGAGCAATAGATCAGATGGGGATGGCGCACCCGCATCGCGTCGTAGTCCAGACCCAGGCGCGCCATCACGCCCGGCCGGAAATTCTGCACCAGCACGTCGCATTTTTCGGCGAGCCGGTGAATGATCTCGCGGCCGTCCGCGGTCTTCATGTCGAGCTCTATGCTCTGTTTGTTGCGATTGAAGGCCAGATAGAAATGCGCCTCGCCACCCGATTCCGGCGGCGTCATGTGGCGGGTGTCGTCGCCGTGGCCGGGGCGCTCGACCTTGATCACGTCGGCGCCAAGATCGGCGAGCTGCATGGTGCAGAACGGCCCGGCTGCGATTCGGCTGAGGTCGAGGATACGAATGCCGTGCAGCGGCGCGAGCGGAGAACCGGTCATCCGCTCATCCGACCTCGACCCGGGTCTCGAAGCCCCGCAGCGTTTCAATCGTACCGGAAACAAGATCCTCCATGATTTTTGCCGCCGGCCTCCTTTCGGACAGCAAGCCGGCGCCCTGCCCGGCCGGATTGCTGATCAGATCGTCCCGGCCCGCGCGCAGCGCCGATTCGTTGAAATCGTCCATCATGATTTTCTGGTACGGCATTGGCAGCGGTTCCAGCCCCGATGCATCCCATGCTTCGATGACCGGAGTGATATGGCCGCGCGCCGTCTTGCCCGTATAGATCCGCCGAATATCGAAATCCTGCGACCGGCCCTCGACGATGGCCTTCTGGCGCACCGCGCCGATTTCGCTTTCCTCGGCGACCAGGAAGGCAGTGCCGACCCAGGCGCCGACGGCGCCGAGCGACAGCGCCGCCGCCACCCCCCGCCCATCGGAGATGCCGCCCGCCGCCACTACAGGAGTCGGCGCCACCGCATCCACGACCTGGGGGATCAGCGGGAAATTCGCGATCCGCCCGGTGTGCCCGCCGGCCTCGTATCCCTGCGCCACCACAATGTCGACGCCGGCCGCCTTCTGTCGCTCCGCATTGCGGGCGCTGCCCACCAGTCCAAGCACCGCCATATTCCGCTCGCGCGCCTGCGGCACGATCGCGGACGGATCGCCGAGCCCGGCGGCGAACATCTGCACGTCCTCCTCCATGATCACCCGCACTTGATTCTCGATCAGGTTGGCCGAGATCACCGCCTCATTGTCCACGTAGACTTCCGGCAGCTCGTATTTTTCCATCAGCGATTTGACGAAGGCGACGTGTTCCGGGAAACGCTCGTTGAGCTGCCGGCGCACCTCGGTGCGCGTGACGCCCGCCCCCTTGGCGATATTCGGCAGGATCAGGTCGACGCCGATTGGCTTACCCGTCAGTTTACGGGTTTCGCGGATGACACTCTGCAGTTCCTCCGCCGGCAGGCCGGACCCGCCGATCACGCCCATGCCGCCCGCCTCCGACACCGCGGCGACCAGCGCCGCCGGCGTCGCCTTGCCGCGCGATCCCATGCCGGCCAGCAGGATCGGATATTCGATGCCCAAGATTTCGCACAACGCTGTCCGCAGAACCGGTTTCGCCATTATTTATCCCTCCTTCGATCCATCGCCCGTCAGCGGCCCTTGAATTTCGGCGCGCGTTTCTCCTTCAAGGCCTTGATGCCCTCGATATGGTCCTCGCTCGCCCGCACCACCGCGATATGCGACGAAATCTGATCCAGATGGGTCGTCAGGTCGGTGGTGAGTCCCTGATCCAGCGTCCGCTTGATGAAGCGGTTCGACATCGGCGCGCCCGCGGCGATCTTGCCGGCGAAGGCCAGCGCCTTCTCCATGAACACATCGTCGGGCCAGACATGGCTGACCAAGCCGATGTCGAGCGCGTCCTGCGCGGTCAGGAATTCGCAGGTCCACAGCATCTCCAGTGCCTTCGCCCGGCCGACGATGCGCGGCAGGTACCAGGCCCCGCCGGCGCCGGGCAACAGGCCGATGCGCGCATAGGTCTCGGCCAGCCGCGCGCTCTCCGCCGCCACCCTGATGTCGCAGGTCAGGGCGAGATCGAGTCCGCCGCCGACGGCCACGCCGTTGATCGCGGCGATCGCGGGCTTGTCGAACTGGGCCATCCGCTTGGCCACGCTCTGGGTCTGTTTCCACAGGCGGTCCTTGGTGGTGAACGGCGTGTTGTCCGAGCCCTCCCCCATGCGCTTGACGTCGCCGCCGCTGCTGAACCCGCGTCCGGCGCCGGTTACCAGCAAAACACGGACATCGTCATCCGCCTGGATTTCGTCGAGACCGGCGACCCAGCCCTTCATGAGCTCGGGCGTGAAGGCATTCAGCGCCTCCGGCCGGTTTAGCGTCATGATGGCAATGTGGTCCTTAACTTCCAGCAACAGATCGTCCGCCATCGCGCCTCACTCCCTTTTTCTGCCGAGGCGCATCAGCGCGCCTCCCGCGCCAAGATCATGGTGCAGTTGGACGACAGGATGCCGCCCTCGTTATGTACCAGCGCCACGTCGTGGCGGCGCACCTGCCGGTCGCCCTGATCGCCGCGCAACTGCCGGGTCGCCTCGACGATGCCGAAGATGCCACCGCCCGCGCCGGCCTGCGCGTGGCTCAACAACCCGCCATCGGTGTTGACCGGCAGCCTTCCCTCGATCGCCGTGTCGCCGCGCGCGAAGACCTCGCCGCCCTCGCCCCGCTCACACAATCCCAGCTCCTCCATCTCGATGATCGGCACGATGGTGAAGCAATCGTAGAGTTGCGCAAAATCGATGTCCGACGGCCCCAGCCCCGCCATCTCATATGCCGCCGCGCCGGAAATCTTGCTGCCGAATTCGGTCAGGCTGGGTGCGGCGATCAGATGTTCATGGGTATGGAATTCGCCGATACCGAGCAGCCAGGCCGGCCGGTTGGCGAGATCGGGCGCCCGGTCGGCGCGGGTCACCACGAAGGCGCCTGCGGCGTCGGAGATCAGGCAGCAATCGAGAATGTTGAGCGGCTCCGCGATCGGCTTGGAGTTCAACACGTCGTCGATGGTGATCGGCTTGGTCATATGGGCATTCGGATGGCGCAGCGCGTGGTTGCGCCCGTTCACCGCGACCGCCGCCATCTGCTCCCGCGTCGTGCCGTATTCATGCATGTAGCGCCGCGCGATCATGGCGTAGAAGCCCGGGATCAACGGGCCATACGGGTTCTCGAAATAGGGATGGCCGACGATGGTCAGCGCGGCGACGGCGGAATCGCGCGTTTGCCCGGTCGCCCGGTTTTCGCCGGCGCAGACCAGCACCGTGTCGCAATGACCCGCCAGCACCGCTTCCGCCGCGTGCTTCAGCATCACCGCCGGCGACCCGCCGCCGACCGCCACGGAGGCGCAATAGCGCGGCTGGATACCGAGATATTCGGCAACCACCGTGCCCAGCATGAAATAGGGCTCGGTCATGGTATAGGCGGTCAGCAGCCCGTCGACATCCTTGAGCGTCAATCCCGCATCGTCGAGCGCCCGCTTGCAGGCCTGGGCGTTGAGCCCGACCCCGGTCATGTGCGGCACCTTGCCGATATCCGATTCACCGACGCCGGCGACGATGACCTGATTGCGGAGGCTTGCCATTGCGGCGGTTACCCCCCCACCCGCCGGAATTGCGGCACTTTCGCGCCGTCGCTTCCGCGCGCCTCGAAACACACCTCGACCGCATCGCCGATCGTCACCTCGTGCGCGTCATCGCCCAGGATATTGGTCATCATGCGGGGACCGTCCTCGAGGTCGATCAGCGCAACCACATAAGGTGTGCGTTCCTGAAATTCGGGAAAGGCGGCGCGGTGCACGATGGTAAAGCTGTGGACGGTACCGCGGCCCGACGCGTCCACCCACGCGACCCGCTCCGACCCACACTCGGTGCAGAGATAGCGCGGAAAGAACCGCAACGTCCCGCACGCCCCGCATTTCTGGAGCACCAGCCGATCGTCGCGGGCGGCGTGCCAATAGGGTTCGGAATCGGCATTGACGATCAGAGCCGGCAAATCGCCGCTCATCCGTAGGCCCTCCCTGAAGGATCCGTTGTTGCCGGCGCGGCGGCCCGGAATTCAATCGAGTATAACGTAGCACGCAGGAATGCAAAAACGCGGGAGGATGGCTGCCGCACGCCCGAAGCTTGTCGCGGCTCACCCCCGGGCCCGAATGTGACTTTGGATTATTCCTAGTCTCGGCTATCGTCAATCTGCACGCCGGAGGCCTTGGTTAGGAACGGTGCAGCCATGAACGGACCGGACGAAATTCAGCTTGGCCGCTGCCTGTGCGGCGCCATTGAGTTCGAAGCGGCTGGCGCACCGCTCTGGGTTGCGCATTGCCATTGCCAAAGCTGTCGCCGCAACACCGGCGCCGCGCTCGCAACGTTTGTCGGCCTGCCGGAAGATCGATTTCGGTATCTGAAAGGTGCGCCTCGCGTCTTCGCGTCGTCGCCGGGCGTCCGGCGCAGTTTTTGTGAAAATTGTGGCACACCCCTAACCTACGCCGCAGACCGCTTTCCGGGCGAGGTCCATGTCTATGTCAGCACCTTCGACCACCCGGACGTTTTTCCACCGGAACTGCATGTCTATGTGGCCGAAGCCATTGACTGGCTGCATCTTGATGACGGGCTGCCGCGCTATCGCACCACCTCGCGCAACACGGCGCCGATCGAGTGATCCCGAGTCGAGTGCCGGAGTCCGCCTCGCCGTCCTAGAATGGCCGGTCGCCGTGGACGCAGGTGCGGTGCATGTGCCGGGTGTAGCGGTCCGCGTCGTAGGTTTCCGCATGGTGCATGACACGCCGGTTGTCCCAGACGACGGTATCGCCGACCCGCCATTGGTGACGATAGATGTTATCCGGCGTCAAGCAATGCGCGAACAACGCGTCGAGCAATTCGTCGCTCTCCGCCGTATCCATATCTTCGATACAGGTGGTATGGCCCGGGTTGACGAACAGCGCCTTCCGTCCCGTGTCGGGATGCGTGCGGACGATGGGGTGGTACGTGGTTTTGAGCGCCGCGATCTGTTCCGGCGTCAGCGGCGTGCGCTCGCTGCCTTTCGCCATCACGTCGTGATAGTGCTTGGCGAAGGTATGCGCGGCGCGTTTGCCCTCGACCCGCCGTTTCAGCACGTCGGGCAGCGTCGCGTAGGCCCGTTCCAAATCGGCGAATAGCGTATCGCCGCGCTCCGGCGGCACCTCGATCGCGTGGACGATTGTCCCCGCGTTTGGATTCTCCTCGAAATCCAAATCGGAGTGCCAGTACTGGCCCGCATCGGCGAGACCGACATATTCGCCGTTTTCCTTGCGGTTCGACAGGATAGTGATTTCCGGATGGCCCGGCATCAGCGCCTTGTCCGACATTGACGGTCGGCGTCCCATCAGCGGCCCGAAGCGACCGGAGAAAGCGATCTGCACCTCCGGCGTCAGCGGCTGGTCCCGGATCACGATGACGCCGTGGTCGAGAAAGGCCCGATGCAGCGGGGCAAAATCCTCGGCACACGCCAAATCGGCGCCCACTACCTCGCCGGCAAAGCTGCCGGAAGCCGGGCGCACGTCGATCGCCTTCGTCATCTGTCCCTCCCGCGGAATACGGCCAAGTGTATTTTGGCGGAAGACGCCACCTGTGCCAAACTGCCGACGCACGCGGCGGAGTTGGAGGAAGAGATATGAGCGACAACAGCGTTGACGGCATCGAGGTAGTGCCGTCCGGAGCGGCGCTTGGCGCCGAAGTCCGGGGCATCGACTTTGCCGCGCCGGTGCCGCAGGAGGTCGCGGAGCGGCTCAAGCAAATCTGGACCGAACACCTCGTTTTGCTTTTCCGTGGCAAGAAACTGAGCGACGAACAATTGCTCGCGGTGACCGAAATCTTCGGTGGCAGCCAAGCGGCAAAGTCGCGCGAGTTCTACATGAAGGCGGGCTTCGAGGTCGGGAATGACCGGGTGAACAAGCATCCCGGCATCACGCTCATTTCGAACCTCGACGATGACGGCAAGCCGGTCCTCAAGAATGCCAGTGTCGGCAGTCTGGAGCTGAACTGGCATACCGACAATTCCTATACGGAGGTGCCGCCGGCAGGCACCCTGCTGAACGCCCATGAAGTCCCGTCGGACGGCGGCGGCGACACCTCCTTCGCCAACCTGTATCTCGCCTATGACACGCTGCCGGAAGATCTGAAGAACATCATTTACGGCAAGCATCAGCGCCACGATATCAGCCGCAGCACCTCGGGAACGATGCGCGCCGGATTCGAGCCGCCCAAAACGCGCGAAGACGTGCAAGGCCCGGTGCACCCGCTGGCCCGCGTGCATCCGGTAACCGGCCGGAAAGCACTGTATCTCGGCCGCCAGGGGCCCTGGCCCGCCTCCTATATTCTGGAGCTGGACGATGCGGAGAGCCAGGATGTGATGCGGCGGCTATGGAAGCATGCGACAAGCGACGACCTGATATGGACCCATAAATGGGCCGTCGGCGACATGCTGCTGTGGGACAATCGCTGTGCCATGCACCACCGGACCCCGGTGGACCCGACGCAGCGCCGGGTTATGCACCGGGCGTTGATCAAGGGCGAGCCGCTCATTTCGGCCTGGAAAGACGACGCCGCGGCGGATTGACAGGGCCAGGGCGCCACCTTACGACCCACGACCAAACTCACAGGGGATCCGTCCGATGACATCTGAAAACACCGCTGTCGATATCGTTGCCGAGGAACATTGGACGAAGAAGGGCGATGTCGATCTCTTCATGTTCCGAAAATTCGCCGCAAATATAGGAGTGTCCGGCTCCCGTCCCGTCCTCTTTCTCGTCCATGGTTCGTCGCAGGCGGCGCGCACGAGCTACGATCTGAGCGTGCCGGGCCAAGGCGAATATTCCCTCATGAACGTCTTCGCCGGCCGGGGTTTCGATGTCTGGACGATGGATCACGAAGGCTATGGACGGTCTAGCCGCACGGATGGGTTTTCCTACATCCTTGACGGCGTCGAAGACCTAAAGGCGGCCATGCCCGTGGTGGAGAAGGCGACCGGACAGTCCAGCTTCGCCTTTTTCGGCACCTCGTCCGGCGCTCTGCGCGCCGGCGCGTTCTGCAATGCGGTGCCGGACCGGGTCGAGCGGCTCGCGCTGTCGGCCTTCCCGTGGACCGGCAAGGACGCGCCGTCCCTGATCAAACGCAGGGAACGGCTGGCGGAATGGCAGGCGACGAACAGCCGTGAAGTCGGCGAGGAATATTTCCACAACATGTTCACCCGCGACGTCGTGGGATTGACCGCGCCCGAACTGCCCGCCGCCGCAGGCGCCGCGGAAATGGCGAATGGTGGCGGCAGCGTGCCGAACGGCACCTATGTCGATATGTGCATTAATCTGCCGCTGGTGGATCCGACACGAATCACCTGCCCAGTGCTGATCATTCGCGGCGACCATGACGGCATCACGACCGATGAAGACAATGCGGCCTTCTATGCCAAGCTCCCCACCAAAGACAAACAAATGGTCATTCTGTCCGGTCAGGCGCACAACATGACGGTCGGCATAAACCGCCGCCGATTCTGGCACGTGCTCGGTGCCTTCCTGGAAATGCCCGACCGTGTCGACGGTGGCGTCGTGTAGCAAGAGTTCCGGCGAAAGAACCTGCACGAACAACGAAACAATGCGTGCGCCGGCACGGCGCTCCGGTCTGGATGTCTAGGATGGGGGAAAATCATGGATGAGAACCAAAGCGCGACCATCGGCCGCGCCGAACGCGGCTGGGCCGACATCGCAATCCGGCTCGCCCTCGCAGCGCTCGTCGTCTACTGGTCGTTTCTCCTGCTGCGGCCGTTCATTGCGATCCTCATCTGGGCTGCGGTCCTATCGGTTGCCCTGCATCCCATATATCTGTGGCTGAAGCGCATTCTCGGGGGGCGATCCACCGCGGCATCATTCCTGCTCACGGTCTTCGCACTCGTTGTCATTCTGGGCCCCGCGAGCACAATCGGTGCCGCGCTTATAGAAAATTTGACGAGCATCGCCACCGGGATATCGGAGGGTACCATCACGGTGCCACCGCCGCCTGCTTACATAGCGGAATTGCCGTTCATCGGCGGCAATCTATCCGCGTTCTGGCAGGATGCGTCTGTCGAGTTAGGTCAGGCCCTGACATCGATTTCACCGCAATTGAAGAAAGCAGCGCTCACGCTGCTCGGATTCGGAGGGCATATCGGCTTGGGGGTACTGCAGTTCACGGTGGCAATCATCATCGCCGGGTTTACCTACAGCCGGGCAGCGGGCCTTCAGGACGCCTTGGCGAACTTTGTGTCGCGGGCGGCACCGGGGGTGGGAGAGAATTTTATCGATCTCGCCGGAGGAACCGTACGCAGCGTCGCACGAGGCGTTGTCGGCATTTCACTAATTCAGTCAATCCTCTTCGGTATCGGAGCAATGATCGCGGGCATTCCGCTGGCTGGCCTGTGGACTTTCGCCGCCCTTGTCCTCGCCATTATTCAGGTAGGCCCGGGCCTGGTGATCATTCCTGTCATCATTTTCGCATGGAGTTCGATGGATACCGTGACCGCAGCCATCCTGACCGCGTACATGGTGCCCGTAATGCTATTGGACAATGTGCTTAAACCTCTTGTGATGGGCCGCGGGCTTCCTGTCCCGATGCTGGTCATCTTTATCGGCGTCATTGGCGGCACGATGGCGCATGGACTGATTGGCCTGTTCGTCGGCCCAATCGTGCTCGCCTTGGCCTACGAACTCGGAAGAGCTTGGATCGCGATGGGACCCGCACCGTCAGCATCCTGACAGGCCGAATGTTGCGGTTGTGGAAAGTTGCAGAACATGGTTCTTGACGGCAGCTCCAGTCCTGGCGCTGGCGATCTGGTACGGGCGAACTGGCCGTCACCCGATCCAATCACCACAACGCGCGAGCAATCGGTCACCTCGCGATCTCAAAACGGACGGTCATCGTGCAGCCGGCGGGCGAAGTACACCGCGAGGACACCACCCAATCCAAGCGTGGCAAAGGCCGATCCCCATACCAGCGTGTCGCTCGCCTGCGCGGCGCGAAGCGAATCGATCACCGAACCGGCCACGACCGGCGCAATTCCCGCCGAGACGAAGCCGATCAGCGACCGCACCGCCAGCATCGCGCCGAGGCAGGACGGCTCGATGCTTTCGGCGATCGCCGTTGACAGGACCGGCGAATCGCCGATCGCAAAGAACGAATAGAGGATCACCAGAGCCGCAACCAGATAGGGCGAGACCGTGACGAACCAGCCGACGCCAAAGGAGAACCCGGCGGCGATCGCTGCCACCCAAATCAAAATCGTGCGGCGGCCCAGCCGGTCCGACAACCGGCCCATCGCATAGGCCGCAAACGCGCCGCCGAGATACAGCACGGTGACAAAATAGGCGCTCCATTGTGTCGCCACGGCGGTGGTCGCCCCGGTCAGGACGAAGCTCGCGGCAATAAATGCCGGCGCCCAGGTCCACATGCCGATCAGTTCCCAATTGTGCGCCGTGTATCCGGCGAGCAATTGCCGCGCATTATGATTCCGCCGGAGCTCGCGCCAGACGCCGCTTTCCGGGCGGCGTGGATGAACAATATTGGCCAGGGATGAAATCGCCGCCACGAGAACCAAGGTTCCGACGACCGGCAGCAGGCCGCACACCATGAACGCCAACCTCCAACCCGAGAGCCCGATCGCTACGCCCGTGGCGCCGATGGAGGCGGCATAGCCGATCGAGGTCGAGGCAATCAGCCAGCCAATCGACGTTCCGAGACGCTCGCGCGGCGTGTTCTCGCGAAACAGCACGATCAGGGGCGTATAGACCCCGCCCTGGAACAGGCCGACAAGGCTGTAGAAGATCAGGCTGGATAGGAAATCGTCGGCGAAAAACGCGAAGGCGGCGCAGGCGGCCGCGGTCGTCCAGGCCGAGATCAGGACCGACCGTTTCGCGCCGATATAGTCGCCGAGCCACGAGAAGCCCAGCAGCGACACCGCATAGCTGAAAAAGAACCCGGTCGCGATGACGCCCACCTTCGCCGCGCCGATGCCCCATTCCTCGATCAGCAGCGGGATACAACCGGCGACCGTCACGAACGGCATGAACAGGAATACCCGTGCGACGAATATCCAAAAAATAATGCGGTGGCTCATGGAGAATTTCAGTACGCGGAAAACGGAGAAGAAACCCTAGCATGAAGGAGATGCCGGCGAGGAACGCTATGTCGGCGGGATGGGCGCGGGTTCGGGCGAAAAGCCGCTGGACAACCAGCAGCGACCGTCCGTCGCAGCCGTCGCCAAGCTGCGCTATCGAATTAACCAGCGAACAGGCGGCTCGACGGGCTGCAAGCGAGCAGCCCTGCCATCGAGCGCCGATCTCCCCCAAGTCTACTCAGACATCGCAAGCACGATAGGCCGGCTCTGCGTGTTTGAATCGACCCTGAATCACATTGATTTTACGGTGACGAGCCCTGTAAGCTGAATTTACTGTCAGCCGTACGAGACAGGGAAGAGCGAATGAACGAGACAGTGAGCACCGTTCAAGCTTCATCGGAAACCCAAGGAAATGGGCCGGCTGTTTTGCCGGTGACGACGAGCGATATATTAGAGGTTTTGGCGGCTGGCTTGCGGGATTTTCGGGCCGCACCTCTCTATGATCTCTGTGTTGCCGGCATTTACACCGCGGGCGGATGGCTTCTCATCCTGCTGCTTGTGCAGTTCGACATGCCCTTCCTAGTCTATCCGCTGGCTGCTGGCTTCGCGTTGATCGCACCGTTCATTGCGGCCGCGTTTTATGCCGTTAGTCGCAGCCTTGAACGAAACGAGCCCCCGTCATGGAGCATTATCGCCGCTTCGGTATGGGGCGCGACCAAAAGTGATCTCGGCTGGATGGCCTTGGTGACAGGCTTCTCTTTGTTCATCTGGATGGATATTGCGGCACTGCTGTTTTTTTTCTTTTTGGGCCTGACTTCGCTCAGCGCCCAGGAACTGCTGCGCGAGATTTTCACCACGCCGATGGGCCTGTTGTTTCTCGTGATCGGCAATAGCGTGGGCGCGGCTATCGCACTTGCCGTCTTCTCCTTCTCGGTGACTTCTTTCCCGATGCTCTTCGATCGCGATGTCGATTTCGTAACCGCGATGATCACCAGCGTTAAGGTCGTTTTGGCGAATAGAATTGCGATGATCGTCTGGTGTGTGACGATAGCCAGCTTGATAGGCCTTTCCCTGCTATCCGGTCTTGTCGGGCTTCTCGTGATCTTACCGGTCCTTGGGCACGCCTCTTGGCATCTTTATCGCCGAGCCATCCCTGCTGAGCCGGACAACTGTTAATCCTTGGTATTCAAACTAATCTGACACTACCAAGTTGCGAAGTTGGCAGAGAGGCGAAGTTAGGGCGCTGCTGATCAATGTCCGCCTTGTCCCCAGAATCAGGTTTTCCCATCGATTATGTCTGTTAGTCGGTAGAAAGCGGAAGTCGCCGAGCACGGTGGCAGACTTCCGAACCTAACCAAATCTAGATTGATCCCGATCAACGCGCGGACCTATTGGTCGATGCGATTTTCAAGTGGTAGAACCCGATAAATTGAATGGAATCAAAGATGGTCGAAAAGTCCCACACTGCCGGTTCGTTGCAAAATTTCTATGAGCCGCTCCGTGCGTTCGGTCAGAGAGTAGCCGACTGGTTTGCGCCACGATCCGATGCATCCGCGATGGAGAACTACTACGAGATCAACGTCGAACTTCCCGGTGTAAAAGCTGAAGACGTCGATGTGTCGATCCACGACAACAGTCTCGTCGTTCGTGGGGAGAAGCGGTTCGAACGCGAAGAAAAAGGACGTACCTACTATTTCTCAGAGCGAGAACACGGCGCGTTCCAGAGGACCTTTCGGCTCCCGCCGGATGCGGACAGCGACAAGGTCGAAGCGACTTACAGCGATGGCGTTATGTGTTTGAAGATCTCCAAGCGAAAATCATCGACGTCGGGGGGCAAAAAGATCAAGGTCCGCACAGCCTAAATCGATTTGCGATCGCACTCGAAGTGCCCGCCGTATTATTTGCTCTAATTGCAATTGGACTAGGCAATCTAGTTCTTCCGCAACCCCATGAAGCTGAGCGCTGCGCGTACTGTCAGGGCTAGCGGTAAGGCGGCGAACCCAGAATGATGCGGCGGCGTATGGGGGTTTTCTGTGCGCGGCGACGGAGGGAAGACCCGAGTACGCGGGCGAAGCCCGTGGGGAATGTCACGTTGGCGCAGCAGGCTCGTAACCGGCGGCGCGGATGTCTGTGCACTCGAAGCGAAAGCCGGGCTTCACAAATATCCCGGTCAATCGTTGCCAATCCAATCTAAAGTATTCGGTTTCCCGCCGGCGGTCATCGCGCACACCACAACTATCAGCTTGGTTTTCAGCTCTTCGAGCGTGAAGGGTTTCGCCAAGAAGCCGGACACGCCCGCGGCCTTCGCCTCCAGAACCGTTTGCTCATCGGCCGACCCCGTCACCATGAGGAATGGGTAGGCCGGCTGCATAAATCGGGTCTGACGCAACAGTTGCAGGCCATTTAAATGCGGCATGCACAAATCGCACATAATGAGATTGATGGGGCTGAGGTCGCCGTAAGAATACAACATTTTGAGCGCTTGCTTGCCATCCGGCGCGATGTAGATCTGCCCGATCCCCAGCCGTCCAAGCATGGACGAAACGAGTTTTAGAAACGCGGTATTGTCGTCCACGATCAGTATACGGAGCCTGGCAAGGGCGTTCTCATCTTTGCGCATCGCATGACCGCTGTTGAAATATCTGTCGTATTTAGCTCAATTTGGGACGTTATTCAGTGATTGCCATCACGTGACCAAGCGCACAGGACTGCGGCTAAGGCACGACCGCCGATGAAGACAAGACGGCGGTCGATGCCAGACACCCAAAATATGATGAACAGACGGTTATCCTGTCCGAAGGCCGCGTCCAATGACAAACCACCGAGCGGACACGCCCCTAACACGCCGATAAATCCACCGTCCTCAAAGGTTCGTTGATGTAAATCATTTCTTGCGCGCCAGCTAAAGTTATCGTGCCATGGAATGTTTCAGTCCCTCGGGGAGGCCGGACCGCCGTCAGGTCGCCATGCCGTTATGGCCGCAAAGGAGAGAGCATGCGACACAACGAACCCGTCTCCAAGATCATGTCGAGTCAGATACTGACCGTGCACGCTGCCCAAAAGGTTAGCGCAGTTTATGCGTTGCTGACAGAAAACCGGGTTCACCATGTGCCGGTCGTCAATGGCAATAAGCTAGTGGGGCTGGTGAGTTCGACCGACATGATGAAGCTCAGCCTCGACGCCTACGGAACGCCGGATTCCGCCAATACGGCGTACTTCGATTCGCAGTTTACCATCGATGACGTGATGTCGAGCGACCTGGTCACGATCAAAGCCGACGATTCCATCCGATCGGCCGCCGAGATGCTGAGCACGGGTGCCCGCCATTCCCTGCCTGTGGTTGACGGTGACGGCGCGTTGGTCGGCATCGTGACGACGACGGATCTCGTAAAGTATCTGCTCGACCAATATTGACGGCGGCGGATCTCGGACAGCGCGGCAGTGTCGAAACCGTTCGCCGTTTATCGCGGCGAATTCGGTGTCGGCGGCCATTTCGATAGCTGCTGAATGTCTTATACCCGCTGATAGCTGCCAATCATCCGCTCACCCCCGTCCCGCCCCAATCACCGTCGGCAACCCGTCCAGGCCCGCGACGAAGCCCTGCACCGCCGGACAAATGACTGACGGCGTGCCGCAATTCTCGATGTTGGTCATATGAACTTCCCCATAGGGCAGCGCCACCGCGCCGCCGCCCTTCAACATCCGCCGCGCGCGGGCAAAATGAGCGTTATCAGCAGGGGTAGGCGAACGCGAAGGCTGCTGCTACCAGTTGAGCGGCAGGTAACTTTCGAAATTTTGGAAACTTTTTCAGGTCCGCCATCACGGCGTCTCTAATTTGGAGAAATTGGGCCTTCGGCGGGAAACAGGCTTTGTAATTTCGGACCGCCGCGCCTGTGCTCATGACATCCGCAATGCCCAGAATATATCCCATGCAACTCCCGATAACGACATCGCCTGGGCCAGTGCCCGCGAAACCAGCCATTGCATTGCAGCGCTCGAATAACGTATTGCCGTCGATAAAGCCCGCCGCCGGCTTTCGAGCTGCTGCTGATCCATTGAGAGCAGTAATGAATACCCCTAGAACCAGCGCCGCGATCATCACTGTTCGTTTCATTGTCCGATCCTTGCCGTCCTCGAGGATTGCATCGAATGCACCTTGCGATGGATCTTTGGCATCGACTTGTCGAGTATTTGACCTCTTCACCATTCGGGCATTGGTCGTGGCAACAAAAAACGGGGCAGCAATTCGCGCACACTCCAAACAATCAATAAAATTATATTCTTGGATATCGTAAATAAAAAATTTTTAACACAGAAATATTATAATATTTATTTATAGGTATTTATTATAATTTCCAATAAATGACAATAAAATACAGTGATGGCCGTCACACTATTCCAGCACCCCTGACCGGTTTTTTAAGCGTTCCAAGGTTGAACAGGGCCCGCGCATCGGAACCATAATTTTTATGTAGTTGCCCCTAGGTTCCGCCAATAACCCAAATTTTTTTCAGTCAGCCTGGAGCGTTATTTGTGGCGTTTCCTCCCGCCCTGATAACCGCCAGCAATCCGTCCAGCCCCACTACATAGGAGTGCACGCCGAGCCCCGCCACGACGCCCTGCGCGACCGGACAAATCACCGACCGCGTGCCGCGCTTCTCGATATTGGTCATGTGCACTTCCACATAGGGCAGCGCCACCGCCTTGATGCAGTCGCGCAGCGCATAGCCCGCGTAGGTGAAGCCCGCCGGGTTCATCAGCAATCCGCCGGCACCGTCTTCCGCCGCCCGATAGACCCGGTCGATCGCCGCGCCTTCCTGGTTTGTGTAGAAGATATCCAGCGTACAGCCCTTCGCCGCCGCGTGGTCAAACAGCATCGCGTCGAGTTCGGCGGCCGTGGTGGTACCGTACAGTTCGGGCTCGCGCTTGCCGAGCCACACCATGTTGGCACCCTGGATCAGCAAGATTTTCATAGGCCGTTCCTCCAATATACCACGCCTCGCGCCGTGCCGGGATTGCGCGCCGCCCCCGCTTTCCGTATTTCATTAGCGGGTGTGAGACAACCCGCGCCGCGGCCAGAGCGGCTGCACTCAGGAGACCCGAATGACCGATCCGTCAGATCCAGACGCCCCCGCCGATCCGGCCGCGCCGATGCACCGGCTGCCCGCACTCGGCCTCGGCGGCGGGTTCGACCTGCTCGCCGGCACGCGGGTGCTCGACCTGACGACGTCGCTGGCCGGGCCATATGCATGCCTGCTGCTGGCCGACATGGGCGCGGACGTCATCAAGCTGGAGCGGCCGGGAACCGGCGACGACGCGCGCGCCTGGGGTCCGCCCTTCAACGACGGCGAATCCCTGTGGTTCCAATCGGTCAACCGCAACAAGCAGAGCATGACGCTCGACTACACCAAGCCGGCGGGGCGTGCGGTACTGCACGATTTGGTGCGGCACAGCGACGTGGTCGTAACCAACCAGATCCGCCGCACTCAGGAAAAGCTCGGCACCGACTACGACAGCCTCGCCGCGGTCAAGCCGGATCTGATCTTCGTCTCGATCAGCGGTTTCGGCCTCAGCGGCGCACGCGCCGACTGGCCGGGCTACGATTTGATCGCCGAAGGCTACAGCGGCGTCATGGACATGACCGGCGAGCCCGAGAACGATCCGCAAAAAGTCGGCGGGCCCGCCGCCGACATGTTGGGCGGGATGGACGGCGCCTATGCAGCGCTGGCGGCGCTGGCCGACCGGCAACGCACCGGCCGCGGCCACAAGATCGACATCAGCCTGGTCGAAAGCATGACCCGCTTCATGGCCTGCCTGCTGACCAGCCATCTCGGCACCGGCGAGGTGCCGCGGCGCAGCGGCGGGCGGGAAAGCGTCATCGCGATCTATCAGGTGTTCCACACCGCCGACGAGCCGATGACGCTCGGGCTCGGCAACGACAATCTGTGGCAACGCTTTTGCGACGCGGTGGAGCGGCCCGACCTGGCGAAAAGCGCGCGCTACAAGACCAACATGGACCGCCGCGCGGTGCGCCAGGAACTGGTCGCGGAAATCCAGAAGATCCTGATCGAGCAGCCGCGCACCCATTGGCTCGACCTGTTCAGCGCCAAGATGGTGCCGGCGGGGCCGATCAACCGGCTGGACCAGGTCACCGCCGATCCGGAGCTGATCGCGCGCGGGCTGTTCTACCGCATCGACCAGCCGGGCGCGTCGCCGGTCCCGCAGGTCAACACCGGTATCCAGATCGACGGCGCGGCGAACGCGCCCCGGCGGCCGCCGCCCCGACTCGGCGCCGACAATGAAGACATCCTGAAAAACCTGCTTGGCCATGACGACGCGGCCATCGCCAGGCTGCGCGACGACGGCGTATTATAAATCACTGCAACGAGGGACCATCGCATGACCTTTGAGACCATTCTGTACGAGGAAGACGGCCCGATCGGCACGATCACGCTGAACCGCCCGGACGACGGCAACATGTTCAATCCGCAAATGTGCTTCGACGTGCGCGACTGCATCGACAAGATCCGCCGCGAGACGCGCACCCGCGTGATCATCCTGACCGGCGCCGGCGACCGCTTCTTCTGCATCGGCGGCCGCAAGGAAGGCATGGAGGACACCAAGACCTATGCCGGCGTCATCCCCGTGCTCGACATGTATGAAAGCATCGAACGGCTGCAGAAACCGGTGATCGCAAGCGTCAACGGCTACGCGGTCGGCGGCGGCAACGTGCTGCAGGTCATTTGCGATCTGACCATTGCCTGCGAGAGCGCGGTGTTCCGGCAGGTCGGCCCATCGATGGGCAGCTTCGACGCCGGCTTCGGCACCTGGTATCTGGAAGACCAGATCGGCAAGAAGAAGGCGAAGGAAATGTGGTTCTGCAACGAACGCTACAGCGCCCAGGAAGCGCTCGCCATGGGGCTGATCAACAAGGTGGTCCCGGACGCGGAGCTGCGCGAGGCGGCGCATAAGTGGGCGCTGCATATTGCCGACCGCAGCCCGGTCGCGCTCGCCGCGATCAAGCATTCCTTCAGCGCGCGCACCACCGGCGTCAACGGGCTCGGCCGCATGGCGCATGATTTGCTGCTGCGCGGCTATCTGGACACTGAGGAAGCGAAGGAAATGAGCGCCTCCTTCGGTGAAAAACGCAAACCCAATACGGACAAATTCGGCCACTAACCATGAAAAAATGGGCATGAACACGGTCCTGACCCTGCACGACCCGTCGACCGCGCGGCGTTACTACGAGCAAGGGCTGTGGCGTCCGGATACGTTCTATTCGCTGCTGGCGGGCCACGCCGCCGCCCGGCCCGACGCCTATGCCTTGCGCGACAGCGCCCGCCGCCTGACCTGGCGCGAGGTGAAGGTGCGAACCGACGCGGCGGCGGCGGCGATGCATACCGCCGGGCTCGTCCGCGGCCAGCGGGTGTCGCTGTGGCAGTCCAACCGGATCGAGGCGGTCATCGCTTTGCTCGCCTGCGCCCGCAACGGCTATATCTGCAACCCATCGCTCCATCTCAATTATACGGGCGAGGAAATCGTCGCCCTGCTGCGCCGGTTGCGCGCCGCCGCGCTGGTCGTCGAAGCAGGCTATGGCGCCGCCGATGACGCCACCCTTGCCGAAATCGGCGCGCTGCCCCAGATGCGCCGCGTGTTCCAGCTCGAACCGGGGCGCGGCGACAGCGCCGGATTCCCGACGGCCGAAGATGCGGCGGCGCCCGCCCCGGATGCGGATCAAAGTCCCGACAAGGTCTGCTACCTCGCCTTTACTTCCGGCACCACGGGCACGCCGAAGGGTGTGCTGCATTCGGACAACACGCTGCTCACCAACGCACGCGACCTGGTCAAGGACTGGGGTCATGGCGACCATACGGTGTTGCTCAGCCTCAGCCCGCTCAGCCACCACATCGCCTGGGTCGCAATGGCGCAGATCCTGGTCTGCGGCGGCGAGCTGGCGGTCAACGATCCACCCGCCGGCATGAAGCCACTCGACTGGATCGTCGAGACCGGGGCTACCTATGTGATGGGCGTCCCAACGCACGGCATGGATATTCTGGTCGACCAGAATTCACGCGGCATGGACCGCATCGGCAAGTTGAAAGTGTTCTACATGGCCGGCGCGCCGATCCCGCCGGTGACCGCCGAGGCCTTTTTGAATCAGGGCATCAAGCCGCAGAACGTCTATGGCATGACGGAGAATTCGTCGCATCAATACACCCTTCCCAGCGACGACCCGGCAACCATCTGCACCACATGCGGACGCGGCGGGGCCGGCTATACCGTCCGGCTGTTCGATCAGACCGACCGCGACACCGAGGTGGGCCCCGGTGAGATCGGCCAGATTGGCGGCACCGGCGCGTGCCTGACGCTGGGTTATTTCGACAATCAGGAAGCGACCGAGGAGTCGTTCAACCGCGACGGCTGGTTCCTGTCGGGCGACCTTGGCCGGTTCGACGAACACGGCAATCTCGCCATCGTCGGCCGCATGAAGGACATCATCATTCGCGGCGGTCACAACATTCATCCGGCGAAGATCGAAGATCTGGCGATCAAGCACCCGAACGTGGAAAAGGCGGCCGCCTTTGCCGTGCCCGACGAGCGGCTCGGCGAACGGGTCGGGCTTGCGGTCCTGCCGTCGGGCGAAAGCGCCCCGGATGGCAATGCCGTGCTCGACCATCTGCACGACGCCGGATTGTCGATTTACGACATGCCGGAGTACTACATCGCGATGGAGGATTTCCCGCTGACCGCGAGCGGCAAAATTTTGAAACGCGAATTGGCCGAGTGGGCGCGCAGCGGCAAGATCAAGCCGGATCCGGTGCGCTTCATCGACCCGGCCAAACGCGCCGCCGAACCGAAGGAGAGTTGAGCGATGGAGATGCAGCTCGAGCGCCACGACGAGATGGCGGTGATTACGCTGAACCGGCCGCACGCGTTGAACGCGTTGAACGCGGCCTTGATCCGCGATATCGGCGCGGCGATCGACGAAGTGGCGGCGTCGGACGCCCGCGCGCTGATTTTCACCGGCGCCGGCGAGAAAGCGTTCTGCGCCGGCGCCGATATCAAGGAATTGCTCGGCCGGTCGATGAAGGAGTCCAAGCGCGGCGCCGAATTCGGCCAACGCACCTTCGCCAAGCTGGATACGCTGCCGATGCCGTCGATCGCGGCGATCAATGGCTACGCCTTCGGCGGCGGCATGGAACTGGCGCTCGCCTGCACCTTCCGCCTGGCCAC